>DAOWIV010000254.1 GCA_030640725.1 Methanosarcinales archaeon
AATATTATATATTATTTTTTATATATAAATATTAAAGTGGAAATTTTAATTGATTTTTGAAAAATTGGAATTTTTAAAAATTTAAAATAAAAACTTTTATTATTTATTGTGTCGGGATCATCGAACACAAAAATTCCATGAAATATTCGTGGAATTTTCATCAGATGAATGTTGGTTATATCTACTATCTACACCGAAGTAGCAAGCTATCACTACCCATCGCCTCAAGCGCGACCTCTGATCCTTCATCCAGACCGTACATCTTCGCGATTTGCGCGGGCAAAGTGATGCACAGACTTGTCTTGCTGCACTTACGCACTTTAATTTTAATGCTCATGGTATGGTGATATTACTTTTACCACTATAAACGTATCTGCATAGATAATGATTCTATCTATCTACATGCTATATCAACAGTATATGACCTATATTGCTTATGCTCACACATGCACAAATTACACTGATTTCATCAATCTACTCCTTCTCATGTCACCTCATAATGCATGTTATGATAAACTATCGTAGATTAGGACACTGCCGAACGCTGGCGGAAGCGTGTGTAGGTGGTGATGGCGCGGCGGGCGGGCTTCATGCATGAGCGAAGATTTTTAAGCCGGAGATCGAGTTTCTACTGGTGATGCTTATTGCGGATAAAGGCAGTGTACGAGGATGATATCTTGAAGCCACTGGAAAAATTGGATTTGAGAAGAGGGGAAGTGGTTGAGATCACAGTAAAAACAACACCTGTTGAAAAGTTGGGAGGGCTTATAAAAATTTCGAATAGAAAATGGGTTGAAGAGATTATAGAGAGTCCGGATCTGGAGCCGGTGTAGATGCCGGATGAGATAGAAACCGGGACCGCTATCTT
Source organism: Methanosarcinales archaeon (assembly GCA_030640725.1). Taxonomy (GTDB): domain Archaea; phylum Halobacteriota; class Methanosarcinia; order Methanosarcinales; family Methanogasteraceae; genus Methanogaster_D. The sequence goes on from DAOWIV010000254.1 coordinate 869, forward strand.
TATCGACGCCAATATTTTCCTCTACGATATTCTTGATCACTGGAAATATGCTGAATCGTGTAATCGTTTCTTAGAACAGATTAATATGGGCGAATACCACGCTGTAATATCGGTTATGGTATGCAATGAAGTTTTTCACATGGAGGGTTATGATTGCTGAAGTCGTTGAGAGATACAAAATAGAACCAAAATTCGCTGTGAAGTATTTGAAGAAGAAATGGGAGTCTGTGAGGGAGTTGGGCAAAGCACGGGACGCCATACTGAACATCGGCGCGATTGAAAATTTGAAGATCGTTGGAATAGATTATGATGTATTTGGCATTGCTCTTGAATACTCCGGACACTATGGCTTGCTATCGAATGACGCCATACATCTTGCAACGATGAAGAAGCACGGAATAACGAGCATCGCAACCAACGACCGGGACTTTGAGCGAGTGGAGTGGCTCAATATCCGGAAACCGTGAGAATTGCTGCTGGTGGTGTAGCCGACCAGATGCCGCGGTCCCCCGGGTAGTTTGCTGATCCCCCACGGATTACCGGAGTAGTTACAAAACCGTAGCAATAGCTTAAATATACATACAGGTAAAGTAACCAGATGCAGGAGGTGGCTTAAAATGGGTGCGGACGATAGGGATCCACGTTTCAATGAATTCAAAGTCACCGCAGGAAATGCCGGCACCCCCATCCGGATCCCGCATGTAAAGGTCGCGGTAGCCGATGGTGATATTATACGGATTACGGAATATGTTCTGTTGGGGGGTGGCACATGCCCGAATACGTAGCGGATTCATCGGTCTTCATCCTTGGAATGCCGCTGCCGCAACTACCCCTGAACCGAACCGTCACCACCCCCGATGTTCTTCAGGAACTAAAGGACATGCGATCAAAGATGGCGTTTGAGGCAGCAGTTGACCATGGGCTGCGGATTGAACAACCGCTGCCGCACCTTGTTTCCGAAGTCTGCGATCGCGCAAGAACCACAGGCGACTTTGACCGGCTGTCAGAGACTGATATCGGTCTGCTGGCAAAGACCCTTGAATACGACGGCATCCTCTGCACCGACGATTATGCGATCCAGAACGTAGCAGAGAGTCTCGGCATCAGAACCGAATCGATTGCGCAGGAACACATTAAAGAGACATTCGAATGGGGTATGCGGTGCACGGGCTGCGGCAGGCGGTTTGAGAGTGGCGATCAGGTATGCCCGATCTGCGGAAGCCGCCTTGTGGGCTACAGGAAAAAGAGAAAGAGGATTTGAGATGACATCAATCATTGGCATCGATATCGGCGGCGCAAATACAAAAGTCGCGTCAGCCAACGGAACGATCACTGAGACACACTATATCCCACTTTGGAAGGATACGACGCTTCCCCGCCTGCTATCAGATATCGCAGGGCGGATAAAGCCTGCGATGGTTGGAGTCGTGATGACCGGCGAACTTGCGGACTGCTTTGAGAGCAAGATTCAGGGCATACGGTTCATCTGCGATGCAGTGGACGATGCATTTTCAGAGAGCAGGGTATATTATCTTAATAATAAATGCGAATTCACAGATAGCCCCGATGCAAGCCTTGCTGCGGCAAACTGGGCGGCGTCGGCAGGTTTTCTTGCACAGGACTACGACTGCGTCTTTGTGGATGTCGGCAGCACGACAACGGACATCATTCCGATCGCAGGAGGCGCAGCACGTGCCGGTGGAACCGACTTTGAGCGGCTGCAGCGGGATGAACTCCTGTATTCGGGCGTTCTCCGGACAAATGTCGCAACGCTTCTGGATCGGATCGTTCTGGACAGCGCCCGGTGCCGGGTATCGTCAGAGCTCTTTGCGATAACGGGAGACGTGTATCGCGTGCTTGGAATGATCGAAGAATCGGATTACACCTGTGAAACTCCGGATCACGCCGGAACAACGGTTGAGGAATCGATTCGCAGGCTTGCACGGGTCGTCTGTGCGGATACTGACGAGATCAGCGAATATGCGGTGTACGAGATTGCAGAGCAGGTGCGAGAGGCACAGGTTCGGGAGCTTGGAAGCGCGATCGATGCCGTTTTGAAGCGGCATGGGCTGGATCACGTCATCGGCACCGGGATCGGCGAGTTTCTGATCGAGGGTGCGGTGGATGAGATCAGCAGCGTTCCGTGCTCCTTTATTTCTGATATGTACGGAACGGATGTATCAAAGGTGTTTCCCGCGTATGCTGCTGCAAAACTGGTTGAACTACAGGGTGTTTAGCAGAATTATCTGAAGGATTGACTGGCACTATCTAAAAATCCGAGTGCATTTCTGCCGATTTACTCGATGTCGAGTAAAGCTCGATAGCTGTACCTCTCACCATATTCTTGGGTTTGAGGTTACTATGAGCCCCAACAGAACCGGACGTGAAGTTTTCCCTCATCAGGCACTATCAAAGCCATGATTCACAGGATTCTAACATGGGCGTCAGGACAAGCCATACTCTCCCAGCCGCTCTCTTGCAATTTCCCGCTCTTGCTGATGATCTCGCAGGAAATCCGCCATCAGTTCTGCCGCATAAGCCTTGCAGGCACCACACATCAAGCGCCCACTCGCGCACTCTTGATATATCTCTGCGATGTGCGCATCATCAGGTATCAGGTGGAATAACATCAATTCATAGACTGTGCATTCGTCAGGTTCCCCGCCGAGCCGTTTCTGCTCATCAAGCGTCATTCTGCCGCCTGTTTTTGCTCGCTTCACCTTTGCAAAAGCCTCGTCGGGCGGCTCGGTCAGCGCGATGATGCTTTCAGGGACGCTGCTTGACATCTTCCCGCCGGAAAGTCCGCTCATGAACCTGTGATATGTCGCTGCCGGCGGCATGAACCCTGTGCCCCCAAACTCGATCTCAATTCTGCGAACCGCGGACTCGATCGTCTCAAAGGCGTCCATACCTGCCCCGAAGATATCGACATGCTCCTCGTACTGCTTCACGGCATAACCCATGCCCGCAATCCAGGATGCTATCGCTGATAGCGCTGCCTGCGGTGCGGACTTGCCGCGCACACTGATGTAGTGCCCGGTGCTCTGCCGGACCTCAACCCGGGAGACCTGCACACCGCCTGCACCGCGCACGCTGGCATACTGCTCTCTGTTATGCACCGACCGAATCTCGCACCGGAACATCCGCATCTTGTTTGCAAGACCCCGCACCAGACGGATGTGCGGGTCCTGATCTGCGCCGACCGGGATCACAACCGGCTTTGGACCGTCGTACTCCTCGATCTGCGGCTGGAGAATGTCTGCGCTCTGCACAAGTGCGCTCTGTAGGTGCGCAATATTCGTTTCGCCGCTGAACCCGTAGATTGCGGAGAGTTCGGAGATATTCGTCTTCATACCGAGTTCAAATGCAAGATCGCGCACATCAGAACACGTCGACTGAAAATATATGTGTCCGTCAGGCTCGAACCCGAGCGCAATCAGGCTCAAGAGGTACTCTTCGATCCCGATCCGGCGGCAGTCCTGCCACGACATCCCTCGCACCGCATGAGCTTCCATATCCGCGATTCCCACGAATGCGCTGCCACCCTGTCGCTGATGCCAGATAATCTCATCCATCACCATCTTGTTGCCGATATGCATCTTGCCAGACGGCATAAAGCCACTCATCACCCCAAACGGTTTGTTCTGGCGGATCGCGTCCAGCACAGGGACGTATCCACGGTGCCCGAAGATGATTCGTCTCCGCATGTATGGGCAAGGATCCGGAACGTGTGGGAGAAGCTCTGCAAACGTCTCTATTCCGAACTCCTCAAATAATTTGGAATAATCCTCAATTCCCGCCGATGTCCATGGATCGATGTTCGTAACCATGTGATTATTCACTCAAGTGCTTTTACAATCGTCTCTGCAAACTCTTCTGCGGCGCCCGGACCCTCTCCAGTGATAATTCTGCCGTCCCGGGTCACTGGCGCGCCGGTGTACTTTGCGCCTTTCTCCTCGATGTAGGATACGCCGCTAATGAAGACAGTTGCATTCCTGCCAGACAGCAGACCCGCGTTCGCGGGGATCATCGAGCCGAGACAGAT
>DAOWIV010000128.1 GCA_030640725.1 Methanosarcinales archaeon
AGGCGAGAAGAGTCTGAAAATGTGGAAAAGGTGGAGAAGATAGAAGAGCCTGAAGTCCCCCGGGTTTTTGATGTGGAGCGAAGAGAGCAGAAGACGCCTGAAAAGAAGAAGAGCGGTAGTTTGTTTGCAAAGGTCTTTGGAAGCGGAAAGGCGTGACCACATAGGGGGTCTTCCGCGATTGCCCGGGCGTACCGGATTGTTGCACGGTTCTGCCGGCGAGGCTGTCTGGAGCCGGTATTACATGCACATTGAGCGATCCGGAACTAATCGAGCAGCAGAAGCCCGAACGTTTTGATCGTCTCATCAAACGTCGTCACCACCTCAAGCTCGAAGCCTGCCGCACGCACCGTGGCGTAGACATCGATTCCGCTCGCCTCCATCGCAGGTCTCATCCGATCCTGATGCCTGCAAAGCCTCTTCACGGTATGGAAATCAATGTCGCCCTCTTCGGGAAGGCATGTCTTGCAGAGTGAGCAAGGATATGCTCCGAACCCGAATGCCTTGTAGTACCCTGAGAGGAACGCATGACGCTCAAGCTTGTAGATTGTATTGTGAACCACCAGACTGAGGTCCCAGATATAGTGGTGGAGATGTCTTGGATCAACCGCGGTCTCTTTCGGAAGCCCGACGAACTCGATTAGCGCGGCGTGCTCGTAGTCCATGAGCACCTTCTCGGTTTCCTCGTGGGTTGGTGAGTACGGCGGGCATGAGATGTGCTTGCCATAAGCCTTGCACCCGTATCTGCACTTGAACCGCACCCATGCTGCCGTCTTCACGATTCCTGCGGGGATATGCTGCAACTCGCTTGCACCGCTATCGAGTGCTATCTGCCGGAGTTCGGGTATGAGTGTGCTTAGTTCTTTCATGGGACTTACCTCCTTGGTTGATGTAGGCAACCTCTACTGCACCCATCTTTAAAGGCTCTGGTGACAGGCAGGTAAATTTTTTAACGCTTGGAGAATGTATGGAACAACAGCTATGGACACCATGCAACAAAAGACGATGTCAAATCAGTTTGAGAGGAATGAAATCAACATGGATCCCGCATATCATGCGCTACAAAAATATTTTGGTTACACCACATTTCTGCCACTCCAGGAGGAGGTTATCCAGGATATTTTGCTGAAAAAGGATGTTTTTGTCCTGATGCCAACAGGTGGTGGCAAATCTCTGTGTTATCAATTGCCAGCCCTTCTCCTTGACGGTGTAACGATTGTTGTGTCCCCACTCATCGCCTTAATGAAGGACCAGGTTGACGCTTTGAAGGCGAATGGAATCGCTGCGGCTCATATCAATAGCTCTCTTAGTTATGATGAGATGCGAAACGTAAAATTGGATCTGGCAGAGAATATGATTAGTATTTTGTACGTGGCTCCGGAAAGACTGATGATACCGGACTTCTTATCAGCTTTGAAGCGTTTGAATGTCAGTTTGATCGCTATTGACGAAGCTCATTGCATATCAGAATGGGGGCATGATTTCAGACCCGGATATCGTCAGTTGGAAGTGCTCAAAGAACATTTTCCCGAAGTTCCTCTGGTTGCGCTGACCGCAACCGCCACATCACGGGTGCAGGAGGATATCATAACACAGCTAAAACTGTCCAATCCAAAGACTTATAAGGCGAGTTTTAACCGAAAAAATCTATTTTACCAGGTTAAACCAAAAGATAATGCATACTATCAGTTACTTAAGTATCTGGAGGGTCGTAAGAATGATTCGGGGATCATTTATTGTTACAGCCGCAAATCTGCCGATGATCTGGCAAACAGGCTTAAAAAAGAAGGTTATCGTACTTTGCCTTATCATGCAGGGTTAAAATCCAGGGTAAGGACTGAAACACAGGATAAATTCATTAAAGACGATGTTGAGATAATTGTGGCGACAGTAGCGTTTGGGATGGGGATCGATAAATCCAATGTCCGTTTCGTGATCCATTATGATCTGCCGAAGAACCTTGAAACGTATTATCAGGAAACGGGCAGGGCTGGAAGAGACGGAGAAGAGAGTGATTGCATCATCTTCTTTAGTCGTTCCGAT
>DAOWIV010000302.1 GCA_030640725.1 Methanosarcinales archaeon
GGTTAAGGCACAATCACTCTGATTAACCGCCGAAGTCACGTGCGACAAGAAGTTGCACCGCAGATTGCCGATACCTGCTACCCCGCACGTTAATGCGCTCGAATCGCCCCGAACTCTCCAAACGCCCCAAATCCCCTCGATCGCAGAATCCGCTTATCGTTGGTGATGATCAACCCTTCGACACCATCCAGAGACTCGATCAATCCCATGCCCTCTATCTCTCCGAGCACGAATACAGCAGTTGCCAGCGCGTCGGCATCGGTCGCGTTCTCGGCGATGATTGTCGCGCTCAGCAGATCATCCGCAGCATACCCGGTCTTTGGATCGATGATATGTGATGCCCGCGCCTCTTCGCTGAAATACCGCTCATAATTCCCGCTGGTCGCAACAGACATGTCTTCAAGGTTCATAATTGTGATATACTCGGTTTTGTTGCCTGGATTTTGTAGAGCAACCCTCCACGGATCGTTTTCTGTCTTGAAACCGATCGTCCGGATGTCGCCACCGGCATTCACGAGCGCGTGATGTATATTGTGCGCTCTCAACACCTCGATTGCCCGATCGACGGCATATCCCTTCGCAACACCGCCAAGCGTTACGCCCATCGGTCGATGGCTGAAATATATGCCATCATTTTCGATTGATATGTTTTTATAATTCACAAGTTTCAGCGTTTCGTTGATCTCGTCGCTGGTTGGTGGCGATCCGGCGCGTATCCGGGTCTTCCACAGGTCTATGACTGGTAAAACAGTGATATCAAACGATCCGTTGCTCAGTTCCGAGCATTTGCGGGATCTATTGATAACGTAACATAATTCAGGAGATGCATTCACGAGAAACCCGTTTTCGTTTAGTTCTGTGACCTCGCTGTCATCTGCGGTATGGCTCATCAGATGCTCGATTCCATACATCTCTGCAAAAGCGCAGTTGATGGCAGATTCTGCCCTCGAAACATCCGGGTGCATAACCGTAATGACCACGTCGGTGTTCATCACGACTCGTGTGCGCTCCACATGCTCCATGGAAGGGACTTCTGCACATCCGGATACCAGTAGTGCGATTGAAAGAATTAAAACAGCCCGGATGATTCTTTTATCCATTTTAATTTAGTAGCAGTGTCCATGTGATAAACCAGAGCATCAGGGTCATGAAAGCGATGTAAAACCAGTCCTTCCAATTAAACTGAGCCAAATCCATTCCCAGCTGCATGTAAATTGGTTTCTGTATGTAGAATGCCAGCAACAGCAGCAGATATGAAAAATTCTCTGGTCTTTCGGTCGTCGGAGCCAGGAAATAAAAGCATATTACACCGGATAGTATACCAAGAGTTGATGCGATCACGGTCTTTATGATGCCATCGATGTGTTTCTTACGCCGGTCGGGTTTTTCTATGGCGGCTTCCACCTCTTTTTTCACGGCTTCTTTCACAATCCGTTTTTTGCTCATCGCATCAACCATGTTGTGATCTGGCATCAATGTTGTGGTTGTTGTATGCCGGTAAGGTATATGTCTTGCCAACAGTAATGTTGTATGATGCTAAGCAAGGAAGAGGGAACTATCGCAGTCAGGCTGGCACGATCTGCAATTGTCGCCCGCCTTTCGGATGAATCCCTAAAAACCGGGGACATACCACCGATATTTGCAGAAAATCGGGGTGTCTTTGTCACCCTGCACAAAAACCATGACCTCCGCGGTTGTATTGGCTATCCGGAACCTGTAATGACGCTTCTGGATGCAATCACAGACTCTGCGGTGAACGCGGCATTGCATGACCTCAGGTTTCCACCGGTCCGATCAGACGAGATCGCAAACATCGTGATCGAGGTGACCATTCTGACACCACCGGCTAAAATTGATGCAAACCCGCAGGATCTGCCAAAACATGTTAAAATTGGAAAACACGGGCTCATCGTCAAAAAAGGTCTTTATCATGGGTTATTGCTGCCGCAGGTGGCGGAAGAATATGGTTTTGATGCCAAGGAGTTTCTCAGCCAGACCTGTATCAAGGCAGGGCTCTTTCCTGACGCGTGGCTCGCCGGCGCAGAGGTGTTCGTGTTCGAGGGGCAGATCTTCACAGAGACTGAGCCTGCCGGGGAGATCGTGGAACGGACTTGAGCGGCAGAGTGGCAGTGGCCCGGAATTCACTCCATCTCAACTACCGGGGTGGCGAATGTATTGCATATTGAGTGATAGTAAGTAATAGTAAGTATGTACTACGAGATATCTGCCAGAAAGGTTGTGCAAGTTTGAGGATACTTATCATCGGATACAGCACCAGATATATCGTCTGCGCCGGAAAGCGAGCGGGATATACCGTGTATTCACTTGACCACTTCGGAGACGCGGATCTACTTTTATGCGCAGACCGATACGCACGATTCGATGAAATAACCGGCGCCGAAGATTTACTGGACCATCTGGATCGCCTGAACTGGGATTTTGACGCAATCATCCTTGGCACGGGATTTGAATGTGCCGATCCGAAAGGCTATCACGTGCTGAACAACCGCGCCGAGGTCATGAGATCGATCAGCAACAAGAAGCTTTTCGGAGGACTGATGAAGTCTCTCGGGTTCCCACATCCGAAAATCTACGATATCTCAGACGATTTTGAGTATCCGGTCATGGTAAAGCCAGTTTATGGTGCTGGCGGGATAGAAAACAGACTCGCGCACAATAGAACGGAGGTGGAGGCTTGCGGGGCGGATATGTTGATTCAGGAGTATCTGGAGGGTGCTTCCGCGAGTGTTTCCGTGATCTCAACGCGTGAGGGCGCGGTCGCAGTCGCCGTAAACGAGCAACTCATCGGAACTCCGTGGCTTACCCGGGACAGGTTCGCATACTGTGGAAATGTAACTCCGTTTCAGAGCAAATACAACGAAGAGATGCGCGAAATTGCGGTTCGGCTGGTTCTTAAGCTGGGACTCATCGGTTCAAACGGTGTGGACTTCCTGATCACGGAGGATGGTCCTGTGGTGATCGAGGTGAATGCACGGTTTCAGGGAACGCTCGATACTGTTGAATATACCTCCGGGATCAGCGTATTCGATGCGCATGTGCGGGCATTTGGGGGTGAGCTGGCGGAGGTGCCGCCACCAGACGCCACTAAAGACAGGTTTGCAGGAAAAGCGATTCTGTTTGCTGACGGGGGGGTCACAATCAATGATATGATCGCAGAAAAGCTTGCGCAGGAGCGAATCAGGGATATCCCACAAATCGGTGGGAGGATTCCCGCGGGGGATCCTGTAACGACGGTCTTTTGTGAAGGGGACAGTCGGGAGCAGGTGGTGCGAGAGTTGAGGGCTGCTGCCGGGCGGATACGTGGATACTGGCGGAAACCGTCCGCAGCTATCCGAAAAGACGCACGCCCACAAAATATTTAAATCAACCCCCCCTATCACCATCAGATGCAGAATGCCTGCCAAAGAGGATGCAGAGGATGCGATGAGTGAGCCAAGCGAGATCGTAGTGGTTTCGAAGAAGGAGCTGGACGAGAAGGACGAGTTAATCGCATCGCTGAAAGCTAAAGCCGAGAAGATGAAATCCGACTTCGCAAGGTACAAAGAGCGGACTCAGGATGAAGAAGAGGCGATACGAAGGAAAACATCCGGCGAATTAGCCAGGCAACTGCTCAACGTCGCTGATACGCTCGAACGTGCGATATACAGCTATGGCGAAGGAGATGAGGGCGGGGCTGGAGCGAGGGATGGTGAGGGTGGTGGGTGGAGATGTGAGGTCGTGGACCAGATGGCAGAGGGGACACGGAGCAACATGGAGATGACTTACAACCAGTTGCTTGACGCTTCAGGGATAACTCCGATTGCACCATCAGTCGGCGAACGGTTCAACGATGAACTGCACACAGCGATAGAGGCTACGCATGACCCTCTTCTTCCTGATAAGACCATTCTGTCCCTTGTGAGAAACGGGTATATGCTGAACGACGAGCTGATCAGACCGGCTGAGGTGATCATCTCCAGAGGCGGCGGCGAACCGGCAAAAGGAGATGCGAAAACCGGAGAAGAGAAGCCCAGAACGATGATGTCGAGATTTCTGAGGCGTTTTGGGAAGAAATCGCTCGAACAGGAGTTGAGGGAGCTAAAGGAGAGGGCGCAGAAGCTGGAGGTACGAGCACGTGAATTAGTCCAAAACGAGGAAACACTCCGGAGTTCGGTTAAAGAACTCGATCTGCGAGAGAAAGAATTCAAAAAAAGGGAAGAAGAGTGGACAAAAAGAAAAGAAGATGCAGAACCAGCGGTTATTGGGTTGGAGCAACGTAAGGAGGCGTTGGCAGCCGAGATTGAAGAATCGAAGAGGCAATTATCTGCCATCAATGAAAATTTTACTGAGCTGAGTGTCAAAAAGGATAAGATCGTTGTCGAGAGTATCGCACTGAGCAGGTACAACGAAGAACTGTCAGAAGAGCGGGAAAAGCTATCAAACGAGATAAACGAGATGGAGGGGCGAAAGGAAGCGCTGAATTATGAATTGACGACTATGGAAGAGAAAAGAGCGTGGAACATTGGGGAACAATCAAAAATAGAGCGAATGATAGCAGAGCGCGATGGAGAGTTGTCTATGGCAGAAAGGGAGTTGCAAGAGGCAAAGAAACTGGTAAATGCGGAATCAGAGGAGATTCGCGAGTTTGTGCAACGCAAAGAAGCGCTGGCAGGTGAGATTGAAGAAGCAGAGAGAGAGCTGGAGCTTGCTCGCGAGAATCTGGATGAACTGGTGGCTACAAAGGATAAAGTGGCAATCGAGAGCCTCGCCCTGAGCAGGTATAACAAGGAGCTGTTAGAGGAGCGGGAAAAACTGCTGAATATGCTTGAAAGTGACCGAAAGGGCGCGGGAGAAGAAACGGTGATTGACCGGGGGGATGGTGAGAAAGATGCGAATGATGACACGAAAGAAGAAAAGAGCAACAAATCTCCATCCACGGTATCTACGGAATTCTGGTTTTGACAACAGGTGAATAGAAAATGCAAAGAGAAGTAATCGGGATTGATTTTGGCACGACCAACTCGGGAGCTGCGTTCATCGAATTCGACGAGCCAACAATCATAGAGAACAGCGAAAACGAGCGTGTTACGCCGTCTGTTGTGTATTTTAAGGATGGAAAAGACGTGGTGGTAGGAAGTGCTGCAAAGCGCAACACCATAGCGAACCCTGATCGAACTGTTGCGTCGATCAAGAGGCACATGGGCACCGATCACGAGGTGCGGATCGGCAATGAGTCGTATCCGCCAGAGTATGTGGCAGCCCACATCATCAAGAAACTCGTTTCCGATGCTGAGAAGCGAATCGGGACTCCCGCACCCGACGTCATAATAACGGTGCCTGCCTATTTCATGGACTCGCAGCGGCAGGCGGTCAAGGATGCAGGCGAGATTGCGGGCTTGAATGTGCGCGGGATATTGAACGAGCCAACAGCCGCCGCACTGGCATTTGGGTTTCAGGAGGATGATGAACGAAAAATCCTTGTCTACGACTTTGGAGGCGGCACGTTCGATGTCTCGGTCCTCACCATCGGAGGTGGGTTCTTTGATGTCGATGCAACGAGCGGCGATAACCACCTTGGCGGCGACGACATCGATTCCCGGCTCGAGGAGTTCATCGTCGATAAGATAAAGGAAAAGCATAAAATAGACCTTACAAAGAAGAAGGGCGGAAACAGGGCATTGCTTCAGTCGCTCCGAGAAGAAGCCGAACGCGTGAAGATACAACTGTCAGATAAGGAACGTGCGACCATCCATTTACCATACCTGAGCAAGAACGGGCGGGGTACGCCGATTGCGTTTAGTTACACACTCACAAGGCAGGAATTTAACGAACTCATCTATGATTTTATCGAACGGACAAGAAAGCCGATGCAACAGGCATTAGACGATGCCGCGCTTCATCCGGATGAGATCGATGATATACTTCTGGTCGGTGGAACCACGTACATACCTGCTGTGCAGGAGTTTGTGCGCGACTTCTTCGGCAAGGAGCCCGAGCACAGGATCGACCCGATCGAGGTGGTCTCACTCGGAGCTGCGGTTGCCACTCTGAAAGACGGTGTGAAAGAGAAGGAGCGCTCCGAAGGAATAAGGCGACCTGTGGAGATAAGCGACGTAATCTCCCGTTCCATCGGAGTTTCAGTCGCAGACGGGACTGTTTCAAAGATCATCACAAGGAATACAAAGATCCCGATCACGCAGACGAAGCCGTTTACGAATGCAGGAGATTATGTGGATGAGGTGATAATCGAGGTGCATCAGGGTGAAAGCCTCTATCCGGAAGAGGATGGCTACCTTGGCGAGTTCTGGATCGATATAGAGCCAAAACCCGTAGGTGAATCAAGGATCGATGTTACTTTCGAAATTGGAGAAGAGTTCGGTATCCTGCATGTGACTGCGAAGGATCACGACTCAGGCAATGAGCGGACCGTAAAGATGGAGGCTGTCGGCAGGCTTACGAAGGGGAAAAAGAACAAGTGGATGCGAAAGATGCTAAAGACGCACGCAATAGAGGTGATAGTTGAAAATATCGATACAAGGGATATCCTAAACTATTATCTCAACCCGAGTGCATCTATCGGAGATGTGAGGAAGGATCTCATGAAAAAAGGCATCCTGAGTGAAGGGATGAGTATCTTCTACGATGATGAAGAACTCGACGATAAAACTCTGGTCCGGGATACAGGTATAGAAGACGGTTCGGCGCTGGAGTTGCGATGAACGATTTTTTCACAAAAAATCGAGTAAAAACTGCCCTTCGGGTGGGGGTTAGCGAGATACTTTTTCGTAAAGGACACTACCCGAAATGCCCTTCGGGTCGGAAGCCAGTTTTTGATCAAACTTTTGTGAAAAGTTTGCGAGTAAGAAATGCCCTTCGGGTGGGGGTTAGCGAGATACTTTTTCGTGAATGGAAATGTTGTGTGGAGTGACTGGATGTTATAGAATAACCATGAAAAAAACAAAAAAACCGAAAGCGAAGAAGACTGCGAAAACCGAAATTTCAGAGGAGAAGCGGGCTTACGACGAATGGGTGCAGCTCTTCGCATGTGACGACCCTCACTGGAAATTCCCGACACGGTATGTGGACTTCCCGCGATTGATGGGTCATGCAAAAAAATTTACGGAATTTGAAAAACGCTATCCGGGCTGTGTTGAGGACCTCATGACAGGAGTCCCGACCTATTATTGCATACTCTGTGTCTCAAAGAATGATCCGCCGGATATAATCAAGAAGGCATATCAACGAAAGAAAGTGCCAACCACGTATCCTGATGATGTACTCGGGAGAGCCTGCGAGATGCTGAGCGACAGGAGAAAGCGTTCCGACTACGAGGAAATTTTACGTCTTTTCTTAAAGATCATGCAGGGATACACTGCAAAAGAGAAGCGGGAACTAATAGAAGAGCACAGTGAATGGATAGAAGACGAAAAAGAGCGTGCTACAGAGTATTACATCTCGGAGAATCGCGGCGCATGGCGTAATCTCTACCATCAGGGCGCACCCACATTCTACGAGCTTCTCGGCGTGGACCGAGCGAAATTGAAGGAAGGGGAAGAAGTAAAATGTAAAAATAAGGACGTGGATACGAGATTGGCAGAAGAGGTCTGCAGAATAATGAACAATCCGCAATTGAAGTTCGAATACGATTTTATGCTTGGCATGGTGGGCGAAATTCTACCCATGGGCTATCGAGCGGAGGTTAAAAGCAGAAATACGACGTGGGACGGAGATGATCTGCGGTATCTGGTGGCACTCAGACATTACGATGATGTGGCGAAGTACGACCGGATCAGGAGTATGCATGGGGAATGGGATGAATATCTGGGTGATAAAACGTTTTATGATGTGTTGTCCATCGATGGGGCTTTGGTTCCGGACGATAAGCGAGAGGCAGAGGGATTTATCAGGAATGCATACCGGAGTATGGAAAGGACTCCGGAAGTCAATCTTGCATACAGCGTTTTAAAGAATTTTAAGGTGAGGGGGGATTATGATTGGCTATTGAAGAACCGGGAATTGGTGGATATGCTGATCAAGATCGGTACGGGAGAGATGGACGATGAAACGAGAGATAAGGTGATATCGAGTATGGATGCGACCTGAGAGTGGCGGTCCGGTGTGCTTTGCGGTGCCTGATATCGTGAAATTTGTGTTATCTATTTTGTTTAAAATCAGTAGCAGCAGTAGCAGTAGAACGCGTCTGAGACGAATGCGCACGGATTGTACGAATGCCCCCTGCTGATGAATGGCACAGAATTTTTGATTTCTTGATTGAAAACTCCAGAGTTTGGAGGCAGGTCGTGAAATTCAGGACACCGCCACAAATCGCATTGTGGGTCAATCATTATACTTTGACTTTGCCCATCTCAAACCGAAATCTATTTATGCCCGTCCTTTCATGGACACCATGATTCACCAGAATACGATGGTGACTCGAAAGGAGGTAAACAGAATGAGAAAATGTGCGATACTAACAACGCTGCTATGCATTGCAGTGATTGGCTCGGCGGTGCCTGCACTGGCAGCGACGACAGAGGTGAACCTAATAAAGTACGCCTCGGATGAAACAACGATACTCAATGAAACGACAGTAACATACCAATGGATGGAGACGAATCTGGCGGTGCAGGGTGATGCAACCGAGTACTTCCATCAGGGACCTGTATTTGATGGGGACCCCTGGGACCCAGATGAAACATCGAATCTCAAGAGCAAAGGAATTGTGAAGGGAACCGATGTCAAAGACCTCTGCGATCTGGTCGGCGGCATGTCCCCTGGCGATGAGATAAAGATCAGAGCCTCTGACGGCTTTTACAAGTGGTTCGGCTACGAGAACGTCTATTCACCGCAACCGAGGCAGGGACCGATCGTCCTCTGCTGGTACAGAGATGGGGATCACGTCCCTGATTATAATGATGGGTTGCAGCTCGTCTTCTTTGCAGATGATAATGTATTTGGCAACCGGGACATGCACGAATGCATGGCTCCCGAGTACTGGTACAATTACAGCGGAATTTATCCGTCCACAAACGGATTGTCAGTGCGAGACGTCTCCGAGATCGCGATTTACATCAACGAGACCGCAGAGACTGTGTGGAATCTCGAACTCGTCGGAGCGATAAACGAAACGATGAGTAAAAAAACGTTCGAGAGTGGCGTGACGTGCCACAACGGCTTTTCGTACACCGACTCCAAAGACCGGACCTGGACTGGAATTCCGCTCTGGTACCTGATGGGACGAGTGGACGACACCAATACACATGGCAGCGGTGCTTTCAATGATACGCTTGCCGATGAGGGATACGACGTCACCATAATCGCGGGCGACGGATACAGCAAGACCTACAGTTCAGCAGATCTGGCAGGAAACGATAGCTACATCGTGGCGTGCTACCTGAACGGCTCGGAGCTGCCGGAACTCACTGAGAAAGGAAAGCCACTTGCGCCGCTGAAACTTGTCGGACCATACCTGACCAGCGGAGAGAAGATCGGAAACATCGTAAAGATCGTGCTGGATGTAGAAACTGCCCCTACCGAAGCAGATCTCACATTGATCGGCGATGAGACAAGGGAGTACACTCTTGAGGAGGTTATGGCGATGCCGTCTTACACTGCGGGCGCCGGATTCAAGAAATCGACAGGTACGGTAGTCGGACCATTCAATTATACTGGAGTCAACATCACCTATCTGGCAGATCTCGTCGGCGGGATTGCGCCTTCGGAGAGTATGAAGATAACAGCCTCTGATGGCTATTCGATGACCTACACGTACGCACAGGTCGTGGGCGAGATTGCTACTTACGAGGGAACAACCGGACCCCTGACCATGGTTCTGGCGTACGAGGAGGATGGAGATCCGATATCGGGGGACTACGGCGGACCTCTCAGAGTTGCGTTCGTGGGACCAGACTCGCCGATAACGGACGGGCACTTCTGGGTCAAGTATGTGGGCAAGATAGAGATTCTTGGTGGGGTTTCCGAGTGGAACCTGACGCTAACAGGCGCGATCAGGGATATACCTGACCGCTCGACGTTTGAGTCCTGTGTGGGATGCCACAGAGCCAGCTGGACAGATTCTGACAGTCAGGAATGGAGCGGGATACCGCTCTGGTTACTCGTTGGCGTTGTGGATGATGCTCACAATGAGACTGCGAAACACTACTTCAACGACACGGTCGCAGACGATGGATACAACGTGACCGTGATCGCAGGCGATGGCTATAGCAAGAAGTTTAACAGCACAACTGTTGCACGCAACGACGACATCATCCTTGCAAACGAGATGGATGGGGCGGTACTCTCTGAAGGGAATTGGCCACTCAAACTCGTCGGACCGACTCTCAAGAAGAGCGAGATGGTCGGAAACGTTGCTGAGATACGCATCCCGGAGTTAATGCTGCGCGGCGATGCCAATCACGACGGAGAACTCTCGGCAGTGGATTCGGTGCTTGCCATCCGGGTGGCGGTCGGCGGCATCGCGACCGATCTTGTTGCTGACATGAGCGGAGACGGGTGGGTCACCTCGCTTGATGCGCTGATGATTCTGCAGACCGTGCACCTATAGGGGTCGAGTTAGAGGAGTTATAGGAGTCAGGAGCGACAGGGATGAAACGAGCGACGTTGGTAATACCGGTACATCTGATACTGTGTATCGGTATTGCGCTCCTGCTCTCAATCTCAACGCTTCCGCACCCGGCGCAGGCAGCAGAACCGACAACCGATGTCAGGGTGGTAAAGTACGCCTCTGATGAGACAACCGTTCTAAATGAGACGACTGTGACCTACGCCTGGATGGAGGCGAATCTGCCGGTTTATGGGGATGGTGTTACGCATTACTTTCATCAGGGACCGATCTTCGACTCTCCGCCCGGACCGTGGGACGAGAACGAAACGACTAACCTCAAGGACAAAGGTGCCCTGAAAGGCACAGACGTGAGAGACCTCTGCGATCTGGTTGGAGGCATGTCAGCAGGAGATGAGATAAAGATCCGAGCATCTGACGGGTTTAACAAGCGGTTCGGCTACGAGAATGTCTATGATCCGAAATCCAGGCAGGGACCGATGGTTCTCTGCTGGTATAAGGAGGGAACTTACGTTCCTGATTACGAGAATGGGATGCAGATCGTCTTCTTCGCAGATGACCACATATTCGGCAACTGGGACATGCACGAATGCATGGCTTCCAAATACCGGTACAATTACAGCGGGATCTATCCTTCCGCAAACGGATTGTCTGTGAGATACGTCTCTGATATAACAGTGCACAGCACGATTGCGCCACCGAAACTGCACTCAATTGTGGTCTCGCCAGCCACTGTGACGCTATATATCGGTTATGAGCAGCAGTTTGCAGGAACCGCTTATGATCAATACGGAAGCGAGATTACGGGAATCGCCTTAACATGGACGAGCAGCAGCGAAACTGTCGGGACTGTCGATGAGACTGGTTTCTTTACCGCAATCGCTGCTGGCGTGACTGTGGTAACGGCAGAGAGTGGGAGCGTGACAGGAACGGCGGACGTGACTGTGGAGAGTCCGGCGCCTACACCGACCCCATCTCCAAGCCCGACCCCTGTCCTGACGACGATCACAGTCTCGCCGGCGAGGGTGACACTGAATGTCGGTGAGACGCAGCAGTTCACTGGTACCGCGTACGATCAGGATCATCGCGAGATCTCTGGCGTCGATTTTGCGTGGACGAGCGAAAATGAGAC
>DAOWIV010000005.1 GCA_030640725.1 Methanosarcinales archaeon
AAAGAAAGGGCTGCCCGGCTTTGAGGGCGTCTTCGCAATCGCGGGATTGCTTGCAATCGCCTATATGATAATGCGGCGGAAGCGATAACGGACACGAAACCGGATCGAAGGGAGGGGTCCCTTCGTCATCTTCTTTTCTTGCCCGGGGTTTGCCGGCACAATCGAAATATTCGATAAAAACGCCCGGAACTTTTCAGATAGTACCGCGTTCCAGCCACCCTTCCCAAAAACCTGCCTGCAACACCTGGGCACAGAACACGTTTAAGCTATGTGATCATAGATACATCATAAACCAAAGGATGGAGGTATCATATTGAAAATTCTTGTAAGTGATCCGCTTGCGGAAGATGGTTTGCAGATTCTCAGGTCCGAGCATGAGGTTGATGTACGCACAGGTCTTGCGCCACAGGAACTTGCAGACACCATACCCGAGTACGACGCTCTTGTGATCAGAAGCGGAACAAAAGTGACAGAAGAGATCATCGAGGCAGCAGACCGCCTCAAGATCATCGGCAGGGCTGGAGTCGGCGTGGATAACATCGATGTGCCCGCAGCAACAAAAAAAGGCATCATCGTTGCGAACACGCCGGAAGGAAACACGATTTCAGCGGCGGAGCACACGATCGCGATGATGTTTGCGATGACAAGGAATATACCGCAGGCAAACGCCTCGATGAAAGCAAACGAGTGGAACCGCAAGCAATTCATGGGCAGCGAGATCAGGGAGAAGGTTCTCGGCGTTGTCGGGCTTGGCAGGGTCGGCATCGAGGTTGCAAAACGTATGCGTGGAATGGAGATGAAGATCATCGCTTATGATCCGTTCATACCGGCGCAGCGTGCAAAGGAACTCGGAATCGAACTGACCGACCTCGACACCGTGTTAAAGCAGGCGGACTACATCACGGTGCATACACCACTTACCAGCGAGACAAGGGACCTGATCGATGATGCCCGATTTGGGATCATGAAGCCGGGCGTCAGGATCGTTAACTGCGCACGGGGCGGGATCATCAACGAAGACGCACTTGCACGTGCTGTCAGCGATGGAAAAGTCGCTGGCGCAGCGCTTGACGTCTTTGTGAACGAACCACCGACAGGGAGTCCGCTGCTCGAACTGGATCGTGTGATCGTCACCCCGCACCTCGGAGCGTCCACCGCTGAGGCGCAGGTTGCAGTGGCGGTCGATGTTGCAAAGCAGATCCTTGCCGCCCTTCGCGGCGAGTCTGTCAAGAGTGCGATCAACCTGCCGTCGATCAGACCCGATGTCATGTCGGTGATGTCGCCGTACATCGGTATCGCCGAGACGCTCGGGGGAATATGCACCCAACTGGCTGGCAGCTTTGATGCAATCGAGATCGGATACGCGGGCGAGATATTTGACGATGTGCGAATGATCACGCTTGCCGCACTAAAAGGCGTGCTTGCGCCGTCGATGGGTCCAACTGTCAACTATGTGAACGCGCCGGAGATTGCAAAGGGGCGAAAGATCAAGATCAAGGAGAGTAAATCTGCTGAAGCCGAGGAAACGCCATCGATAACGATCAGTCTTGCCGGAAGCGGTGGGACGAGATCTGTGAGGGGTACACTCGTCGGAGATCGCACAAGGATTCTTGAGGTCGATGGGCGCCGTGTCGATATTACACCGTCGAGATACCTGATCGTCTCACGGCACCAGAACCAGCCAAATATCATTGGTCCGTGCTGCATGATTCTTGGCAGGGAACAGATCAACATATCAGGGATGCAGGTCAGCGAAGCCGGGGCAGACGACACATCGATCATGATCTTGAATGTTGACTCAGAGGTCTCTGACAATCTACTTGGCGAGATCCGGGCGGTTGATGGGGTCTTTGATGCAGAACTGATCCGATTGTGATAACGAATGTAAACGTGGGTACAAACTGACCATGGACATGAGAAAACGCGTGTATTATCGCTTTCCACAGCGTGGGCTGCATTTCGAGCAGAAATACAGGTATTATGAAGACCTCCCATATCTGGTGCGGACGATGGCAGGAATGGATGGCAAATATGGGATGTTTTCGACCGAATCGCCTGACCAGAGGGGGCACATCATCCAGGCAAAGCGTGACATCGAGGTCTACATCGTCGAGAACAACCTCGATTTCGTGCGCTTGACCCTGGACACGGTGGAGGAGATTATAGAGGGAATCGAGAGCGATGGCATGCTTGATTTCAAGATCGGGTTGAAATATAGCTATCTCGACGGGAAATACAACCGGATTGCGTTTGCAGGTGACGATTACCTGGCGCGGGTGCAGCTGGACGGTGATCTGATCACGCTAAAAATTCATCTTGATGCAGGTCACGGGAGGACCGAGTGCGGACGGGTGGCAGACACGATCGTGGAGGAATTGCGACGGGGAGCGACATGACGCTTAAGCAGGTTGTTACTTATGTATTCAGAAGGAAAGGGGGCGTGATACCGATCAGCGAGTTTGTGTTTGCGCTCTCGCTCGACCTGAAATGGTTTTCGCCTGATCAGGCAGAATCGGTACTGAAGAGTGCGGAGAAGAGCGAACTCGTGAAGATCACCGGTGATCTGGTAGAGCCGCTCTTCGATCCGGGATCCGTAGAAGTCCCGATCGATTTCCGACCCGACCAGAGCATACTTGAGGTGAAGACCGTAACAATCTTTGATCAGGTGGTCGAGCGGCTTTCTGCAGTCAAGAGCAAGCAAGAGATCATACGCATGATCAATGAAGAGCAGGAGAGTCTGCGCATTGTTGAGCCGGATGCTGTCGCGCTGCTGATCGCAAGAAAATTCGGCATCGATGTTGCTGACCTGATCGACAAAGCATACCGGCAGAATATTCGCTGAACTGCATGTCAACAATAGGTGTAGGGAGTAAACATGGAACCACGCGTCATCGCAACGATAATCATACTTGCAGCGTTAATTCCTGCTGCGGGTGCAACAGATGGTATATCAATTCCGGAGACTCGATACAAGATGCGATCGATGGCGCATCCGAGGCGACACGATACCATCTGATATATACCTGACGTACTGCCCGGAGTGCAGCGATGGCGATGACAACGACGGGGACGGCGAGACTGACTACCCGGCTAACGAAAGTTGTACATGCGGACTCGATCCGAGTGAAGCAGTCCCGATGGATCCGATCCCTGAACTACCAACACTCCTGCTGATGAGTCCTGGCATCCTCAGCCTGATGATGTTGGCACGGAAGAGGGATTGATCCCTCCACTTTCTTTTTTAATATTTATTTAGTCCGCAGCAGGGTTTTAGGCAAGCATCGCTACCATCATTCGCTCTTTCATGAGCAACGTTTGGGCGGACGGTTTCACAGGCTGCGCTACCTTTGATTCGCCGCTGTTTCGCAGATCACATTACAGCACCTACAGCACCCAACCACACTGCCCATGCTTCAGGGTCGGGATGGGCTATCGTATTAGCCATCCCATCCAATTAGTTGTCCGCGCACTCCACCATCCATGCCATCCAAGCGATTTGTCATACCATGGATATATTAGGCGTATAGTTGGACAGCGCGCTTGCCCGGGTCGCAAATAGGTGGAATGGCGCGAATCAGGCATATCACCTGATTCACCGGTTTTGGAAATAGCGAGGACACGCCCACAAACTACCGCTACAGTAAGCACCTTTAAGGATAAAGACACTTGAGTATACTTCACCAATTAATCGATTGATACTTGAGACCAAGGATGTTGATAAGACATGGGAACGCCAAAGAAAAAGAAACGCGCAAAAATGAGAAAGCATAAACTTAAGAAACTTAGAAAGAACATGCGCCACAAGCGATAGTATCCGCATATATATTTTTATATATGAATGTGAACTCCTTTTCGGATGCCATACCAGAGCGGTCTGCAAGCGTCCTTGTAAAAGCACATGACCAGACCGATCAGCGATATGGCAGCATACCGGAAGATCGACCGATCGAGGAGCTATTTGACCGGGGAGGAATCAATCTCGATAAACCGTACGGTCCGACCAGCCACGAGGTGGCTTCATGGGTCAAAAGGATACTGAATATTAGCAGGGCAGGACACAGCGGGACGCTTGACCCGAAGGTCACGGGCGTGCTCCCGATCCTGCTCGGAAACGCCACGAAGGTTGTGAAAGCGCTGCTTCTTGCTCCAAAGGAGTATGTGTGCCTCATGCACCTGCACCACCCGGTTCCTGAGGACCGGATCAGGGCGGTGTGCGCAGAGTTCACCGGACGCATCTACCAACGCCCGCCAGTCAAGTCAGCGGTCAAACGGAATCTCCGGGTGCGAACTGTTTATTATATCCGAATCGAAGAGATTGAGGGTGAAGATGTGCTCTTCACAGTCGGCTGTGAAGCCGGCACATACATCCGCAAACTGTGTCATGACATCGGCATCGCTATTGGTGTCGGTGCGCATGAGGCAGAACTGCGCAGGACAAAAGCAGGTCCGTTCGATGAAAACAATCTGGTCTCGCTGCACGACCTCCGCGATGCTTATGTCGCATGGAAGGAAAGTGGAGATGAAACCGCGATACGAAGCATGATATTTCCGGTTGAACGAGCGCTCATACATCTGCCACGGGTCACGATCCGCGACCGTGCGGTGGATGCGATATGCCATGGTGCGTCGCTTGCCGTACCCGGGCTGCTGACGCTGTCAAAAGGCATCGGGAGCGGCGATACGGTCGCGGTGTACACCCAGAAAGGCGAGGCAGTCTCGCTTGGCATCGCACGCATGTCTGATAAAGAGATGCTTCGTGCGAAGACCGGCATTGCGGTGCAGACATCAAGAGTGCTCATGGAAACGGGCACATATCCGAAAGGATGGATCACAAAAGCCGAGGTAGTCTAGCGGTAAGGCGCACGCCTGGAACGATAGAATCGCCTTGAAAGCGTGTGGGTAATAACGCCCTCGTGAGTTCGAATCTCACCCTCGGCGTCGTTTGCGGTTAGATTTTAGTAGGATGCCGCAGACAAATAGTTTACTCAAGATGGTACATGTATCGTCACCGACCCCGCAATGAATTCGGGGCATCCGTGGGATGGAGGTCGCGCGTTGGTGTAAGCGTGGACGGAGGTAGGATGGGCGGTGGCCGTGTTTGGAGCTGCTCGCGGGCAAGGGTGTGCGACATTTTTAAATAGAAGCAAGCTGAGTGATAAAATAAGGTGATAACAATGGCAGAGTACGACGTTTTAGATGCATTTGAATATAATATCCAAAAAGCTAAGGATTTGGCAGATGCGGTAGACATGATAGAACGTGGAAAAGGAACTGGGGAATGGCTTTACCAATCTGCAGAGGGTTTGGCGAAAAGTCTGCCCCTCTCTGAAGTGATAGAATCCATAGCTCCATTTACAGGTCGAATAGAATCGGGACTCAATGAGTGTATAGATCGGGTGGAGCGGAGCGGTCTCGAAGCCTCTATTGTTATGACAGTCACCGCATTTGAGACATATTTGAGGGATAAATACGTAGAGAAAAAACAACCAAGTGAGGATGACAAGTCCAAATTAAGATCATTTATGAATCTCGAGTATGTCAAGGAAAGATATGAGGAAGTGGATATTAAAGATTTGATTGATAAAACCACAGAACAAAAATTGAAGAAAATATTGCAGATGAGACATGTAATAGTTCATAAGGCTGGAATAATAGATGAAAAAGCATGTAAAATGGCTGGATGGGATAAGAGCGCAATCGGCAATAACATAAAAAAATTTTTAAATTATGATACAACAACTAACGCGATTTCAGTTATAGAGGATTTTGTAAGAGATTTGGACGGAAAAACTACGGAACACGTCTCTTTATTATAAAAAATAGATAGTATAATACAAAAGGTAAACTCTCACTATCGACACTGTCTAAAAATCTATTGATTTCAGTGGTGATGACTTTGCCGATGCTGCGCACCAGTGCGATGACCGCCACAACATCTATTACCATCACTATAAAATTCGACAGCGCTCAATAAACTCTCAAATGTTGAAAAGTAGCGAAATGTTTAAAGATTAAAATACAAAGTGCATGGTGAAGTAATATGTCAATAAAAGACTCTGAAGATAGTGAAATGTTGGTTAGAGAAGTGTATGCAATTATGAAAAAATACGATAGGCCAATTTCTACGCCTGCTATAAGAAAAATGATTAATAATGCTGGCATATACCGTAAAACAACTGATGGTGAAGTAACCTATGCTCTTGAAAACGTTTTGATACCGAGCAAGATTGCGGACAAGGTGATGGGATTAACTCAATTTAGGTATTACTTGATCAAAAGAAGGGGCGATGTAAATGATGCAATCAAAAAAGAAATAGAGAAAGGTGATAGCAAAAAAATTTCACCGGTCCAAGAAGCGGCGAGGAGGATGGAAGAAGGTAAACCAAATACTGCCGTACCCATTGGAAATGGTAATGAAATCTACATTAAGCCGACCACTGGTTAACTTGTAGTTAGAAAGGAAAAGAACACAAGGCGGAAGAAGTCTTGAGATCTTTAATATTTTAATAATTCCATCTCATTTAGCATTGTGAGTATATTTTGTGCATCTCTTGGCGAAGGTATTTGGCTAAAAATATCAATGACATATTTACATTCTTCTTTTTTTCCTTTCATTATATTTTTGAGTTCTGTTATCAGTTTTCTAAGCTTGGGGTCTCTCCTTCTATAAATCATTGTGCTTTTTGGAGAAAACCTCCCAGGTTTGCGTTGGATAAAACGAATGTATTCTTTTCCTTTTAATTTATTATAGAGTTCTTCGTGGGCCATTTCCATGATTATCACTTTTCTATGTCCTGTCATCTATTACCGCCACCTGTACGATCATGAGCGTCAGCAAATACTTGATGAAACATTACATTATCGTACGTAAATTTCCAATAGTTGTTATATCAGGCATATAGATTGCAACGGCTTTATCGAGTATTTTTTCTATCGCCTCTTCGTCCTCGAATGGGTGAAGATTGATATATTCAGTCGATGATTTTGCTGACATGACACCATATTTTTTGACATTATAAGATGCTAATCTAAATATTGATTTATT
Source organism: Methanosarcinales archaeon (assembly GCA_030640725.1). Lineage (GTDB taxonomy): Archaea > Halobacteriota > Methanosarcinia > Methanosarcinales > Methanogasteraceae > Methanogaster_D. The sequence continues at coordinate 7,046 of DAOWIV010000005.1, forward strand.
GGGATAATCGCTGTTATCATAACTGCTAACCCAAAAATTGCAAAAAGAGATGACAATTTCATCCTGTATTGGGTTATCCCACTTTTTTGGTATTACTTTCAATCCTTTCACTTCAAGCGGTGAAGAAGATACCAGTGCCACATTGGAATGAATCTCATCGGTCATCGGTTAAGACACTTGCCGATCTACCCGATATTTTCATGAAATAATATTCACCAACCATTTATATCTTGGTATCCCCAATTACTTCTAATCAGTTATCTGAGGGGATATTGATGACAACCGA
>DAOWIV010000167.1 GCA_030640725.1 Methanosarcinales archaeon
AGTTGAAACATAGGTTTGTTTTTGATTTGGAGATACAACACGTGCTTTAGGGAGGCGCATCTTCTGCAACGCAGGGTCTTCTGTAACCCCAGATGGCGTGACACCCCCCAAACGGCATCATTATATACCGGTTGGTGATATAGAATCAAACTGAATTTGCAGGTGCGATTTCAGAGCGAGGTTGTTTATATGGCGTCAGAAACAAGCAACGTAGACACTGCCACCCCTCCGGACAAAACAGATGACAACGCCGTCTTCGTTGGAAGGAATGGTGTGATGGATCGTGTCATGGCGATCATGCCACGGTTCAACATGGGTGCGGACGAGGTAAGAGGGAAACGGGGCGACATGATCAGGGGATCATGGATTGAACTGTTTTTATCCGGAAAATGAGCGAATACAACTGTAGCCTCATTGATATCGCGCCTGCAATCGCCGAACTGATCGGTGTGCCGCTTCCGGGTGCGGACGGTGTGGTGCGACCCGAACTATCTGACCTGATGCGGCGGTGCAGCCGGGTGGGGGTGGTGCTGATCATCGTTGACAGTCTTGGTTACTCAACTTACCAGCGGCTGAAGCCCTCGATGCCATCCGTATCTGTGAAAGGCACGCTCCTCCGGTGCGAGGCGGTCACGGACCATACGACGCCCGCAATCGCCTCAATCCTGTCCGGATGCTACCCCAGGACCCATCGCGTGCTCACCACCGCTGATATGCTCACTTCGTCGATCAAATCGGTGCTCGAGCGTGCAGAGGAATGCGGAGTGAAATCAGCGGTCGTCATCGAGGCAGATGGTGCGGCAGCCATGAAGACAAAGATCGAACTATCAGAAGGCGTGCCTGACAGCAGGGACATCATTGCGTACGACGCAGCGATCAAGGGACATGCAATCGATCTTCTGGAACATAAGCCCGCCCTCATGGTGCTGCACTTCAGGGCGATCGATCGGTATGCGCATGAAGGCAGGAGCTTTGATGATCTGGCTTTTGCAGCAGGAAGCATCGACCGGCACATAGCAGAGATATGCAGGCACACCCTCGCGGATTCTTGCATAATCGTCTGTGGAGACCACCCAATTCACGGAAAGCGCACCGAAGATGACCATGGCGTGGCGCTGATCATATTCCGGGCGGGCGATGTGTGCGATTAGGTGATAGGAGAGGCAGGATGTACTTACTCGATTATTGTGGGATATCCGCATATAAAACCACGAGATTGCGCAAGATTAACACAGAAATCTTGTGGAGATGGCTGCGCCGCTGCTTCGCAGACTGTGTAATCTTGTGGTTCCTACCACAAGTTACCCGAGCATGTACGGCAGGGTGATACGACGAGTAGCGCATGCGGTTTTATCATAGAATAAAACGCCAATCGACGGATCAGCTATATCAGCTACACTGCTGCTATCAGCTCTTCGATCTCTGTCAGCAGATCATCTATGGGAAATGGTTTTGACAGAAAATCACATGCGCCTAAGGCAAGCGCATCATCCTTGACAGCCTTGTCAGCACTTGCAAATATGATCTTCAGATCCGGATTGATCTCCAGCAGTTCCTTTGTGGTCTCGATCCCATCCTTGCCCGGCATTCGGTGATCCATGATCACGACCTCAGGAGGTTCGTCCATCGTTTTGAGTAATTCGACCGCCTCCTCCCCATCATACGCCTCTGCAACGATATCGTGTCCGCACATCTCAAGAAGGTCACAATAAAGTTCGTGAAGCGTCGGTTCATCATCCACAATGAATATCGTTGCCATGGTTATCCCCCTTTTGGAAGCAGGAGGATGAAGTTGCTACCCATCGTCCGGTCCCCCCTGACCCGATCCTCCACCCAGACGCTTCCGCCGTAGCTCTCAACGATATACTTAGCGATAGTAAGCCCGAGTCCGGTGCCCTGCGCGCTCTCGCCAGCCCGCTCCAGACGGTTGAATATGATCTTTTTATAGTGATCGCTGATCCCGCGTCCCTGATCCTTGAACTCAAGCTTCCAGTACAGGTCATCATCCGATGAACTGATATCGACATCGATCTTGACGATATCGTGTCGATCGAACTTGACGGCATTGGTCAGGAGGTTTGAGAAGACGCTGAAGAGCATCGCATTGCCACGGATGAAGTATCTGCCTTCAGTTATATCCGAGTTGATCTCAACATCCCTTGATTGTGACATAGCGGTCTCGACTGCACTTGCAAACGCCGGATATATATCGATCCTTGTAAGTTCCGCCTCACCTAACTGAACCTCTGAGAGTGTCTTCACGTCGGATATGATCTTAGAACTTTTTCTGACATGATTAAGAGCGATCTCGACATGTTTCCTGAATTTGGGAGGGAACTCCGGCATTCGGAGTAACAGATCAAGATACCCACTCGTAACCTGACTCGCGTTGTTTATATCATGACTCATGAGGTCGATATAAAATTCCGCACGACGATATTCTTCCTCGATGCGCCTCTCTGCTTGTTTGCGTCCGATAATATCTATAAGGACCCCTCTCAAGCCAACACGTTTGTTTTCGTGAATAATAGGGGTAGAATATATGATAGCAGGGAACGTGCTGCCATCTTTCCTCTGTACCAGGTATTCTACGCCATTTAGATATTCTCCCTTCAGGACCTTCCCAATATTTTCTTTAGCCCTATCCCGGTCTTCCGGAGATATCATCTGAAGGACGGTCAAACCCCCCTCAAAGTCATCCTGAGTATAGCCGAAACAGTCAAAGCCGGTACGGTTGGTAAACGTGAGATTGCCTCGTTCATCGGTTTCAAAAACAGTTTGCGGCAATAACTCAGTCAGATCTCTGAATTTTGCCTCGCTCGCTTTCAATCTCTTCGCTATCTGGCTTTTATACAGAGCCATCTCGATTGATGCAAAGAGCTGCCCCTCCTGAAACGGCTTAACGATGTATGCATAAGGCTCGGTGTTCTTGGCTTTATCGACAAATTTAAAATCGGAATATGCGGTCAAAAATATAACCGGAATGTCTAACTTCTCTTTTATTTCGTAGGATGCGTCTATGCCATTTTTCTTCCCTGACAGGACGATATCCATCAATATCAGGTCGGGCTTAAGTTCACTTGCGGCATTTACGGCATCATCCGCATTGTCGGCGCGTCCGACCACCTCATAACCACCATCGGTGATCGCCATCTCCAGGTTTTCAGCCACAACAGCTTCATCTTCGACGATTAATATTCTTGCCTTCCCCATGTCAAACCTCGCCATTAGTATCTTAGGTTAAATTCTATATTAAAGGTTGCGCCGTCCTCACTGATAACCTCCAGGGTTCCATGCAACTGGTCTTCTGTGAGAATCTTTATCAGGCGCAAGCCCAGCGTTCCGGTTTTATCGATATCGAATCCATCGGGCAACCCGACACCATCGTCGCTTACAGTCAGGTTGATCCTGCCTTCTTCTGATGCATTGAGGCGGACCTCGATCTTCCCTTCATTTCTACCGACAAAAGCGTGTTTCAGGGCGTTTGAGAGCAGTTCATTGACGATCAACCCAACAGGCACTGCCATCGATATCGGGACCGGATAATCGGCTACGGAAACAACCGGGGTAATCTTTGTACCCTGAACCTGATAACTCTGGAGGAGCTGCATGAGCAACTTATCCACAAACCTCTGCATATTGATCTCTGATAAATCCCTGCTTTCATACAGTTGGGCGTGGATGAGCGCCATGGTATTTATCCTGTTCTTGGATTCGGTGAGCACATCGATCGCGTCTTTGTTCCTGGCACGTCTTGCCTGCATATCAAGCAGACTTGACACGACCTGGAGGTTGTTCTTTACGCGATGGTGAATCTCCCGCAGAAGTACTTCCTTTTCCTTCAGAGATGCTTTTACCCGGTCTTCTGCGTTTTTGCGCTCGGTGATGTCGTGTGTTATCCCGACCATACCGATGACAGTACCATCAGGACCAAGGAAAGGGATTTTGCTTGTGGAAGTCCACATCGGTTTACCGTCTGCTCCGGCAGTGAGTTCCTCGATATCGTATTTTGGTTCACCGGACTCCATCACTTCCTGATCATCCGCTCTATCGGCGTCCGCCTGCTCCTCCGGGAAGAAATCATAATCTGTTTTGCCTGCTATTTCATCTACCGGGGTCCCGGTCGTATCGGCAAAAGTCTTGTTTGCTGCAATATAATCGCCATTCCTGCCCTTGAAGTAGACGGATGCCGGTATGGTCGAGAGCAGGGCTTTTTGTTCCTCTGATTTTTGCCTCAGTCGATCTCCCATCAGCACAAGGTCATCCTTCGTCTCGGTGACGTCCTCCAGCATGTTAAATATCGCAATCCTCTGCCGTTCACTTTCCATAAGTAACTCATCCAATCTCGCAGTTCTCTCTTCCACCTTCTTCTCAAGACCTCTGCTGTACTCTTCCAGTTCCCTACCGGATTCTTTCAGATTGGCAGTCATCGTATCAAATGCCATTGAGAGTTCTCCAACCTCATCCTCGGTTCTGGTACCGACTTTATAATCTATGTTCCCTTGCATGATCTCTTCGGTGCCATGATGTAATTTTACAATCGGGTCTGTTATCGTTCCGGATACCCGGATGCTGATTACCGTACCCACAAGTAAAAGACCGAGAAGGACAGAAAACATCGTAGCAGTTAGTTTGGTAACTGGTGCGAACGCCTCTTCTTCATCAATCTCTGCCCACAAGCACCAGTTCATTGCAGATATGGGCGCGTGAGCTCCTAAGACATCCACACCACGATAATCCTTATACAAAGCCGCTTCTGGTTCGTGATTCTCTGTGCCATCAAAATGCTCCGGATCAACATCTTGTTTCGGGAGCGTATCAGTAATGAACCTCGATGGAGTTATCATGTAGCCATCTCTGTTTACGATAAATATCTCTCCGGTCTCGCCAAGACCCGTTCCAGCTGTTGTTATTTTAAATATTTTTTCTGCATTAAAATTTACAATAAGGACACCTGAGAACTTGCCATCCACCAGAATCGGCGCTGCTACACTCAGGACATTATCTCCGGTGAATCTGGAAGTATGGAGATCTCGAATGTAAACTTCTTCTTTCCCTATCAGGAAAATTTCACTCGTACTTTCATCATATCCCGTGTCCGCATGGCTGGACACAATCACGATGCCATTTTTATCCAGAATTCTGATCCTTGAAATATCTTCCTGGGACTGTATCGTATAATTTATTCTCAGATTAGCCACCTCCATGCTCTCTGTGTGATTTTTGCTTTTATCTACTACATTTCTAAAAGGAATCCCTGCCGCCAGCATCCCGGTCTCTTGCTCATACTCAGCCAAAACCGTCTCGATATGGTGCGCTCTTGATTGTGCGGTGGTCTCCAGATGATTACCAACCTGTTCCTCAATGATACTTGTTGAAACGGTTCTGCCAATCAGGATGGCAGCCATGCCTGTAATCAAAACAAGCGATAACATGACGGCAAGAAATTTTGTCCGGATATTCATCTGCTCGTCCCTGTGTTAAGTTGTTCAAGTATCTTATAACGAGGCTCCTTCCCAGATTCCTGGAGAAGGGCGTTTATTTTCTTCTTCAATTCCACCATTTTAAGCTCTCTGTCCACCGTCATTTCGTTAAATCTTCTTAGTTCCTCGATTTTCTTCTCAAGTTTCTCTCCCGCCAGTTTACGTTCGGTGATATCTCTAAATAGCGTTAATTTTGATATGGTGCCGTCAATATTCTTCTGTGGCGTCTCAATGAGGTCATAAGTCTTGTTCCTCCTGCCGGAGTTCCACTCCCATTGCACAGTCTTTCCCTTCATCACCTCCGGATTTTTGCAGAGCGGACAGGGTTCCTCTCTGTTATGAAACATTTTGTAGCAGATACCGCCGACCCGGTCTCCGAACTCGTCGATCAGAACTTTGTTCATGAACTCTATCTCATAGTCTTTTGATACAATATATACTCCGTCAGCCATACTGTCAAATATCAGATTCAGGTTGTCCCGCTCTTCTTCTATTCGCTCCTCAAACTCCACTTCTTTTGTTACATCCCGGCTTATCCTGACAGTACCGATCGGCACACCATCGCTATCCTTCAAGAGCGCGGCAGACATGCTGATCTGCACAGGCTTTTTATCTTTAGTCAAGGCAGTTGTCCTGTAATTTTTAAGTTCTCCATCCCGGAGCACCATCCCCAGTATTCTATCTGGTTCTTCGGGGTCAGCGAAGAATTTCCTGTTGGACATCCCTATCACTTCATCCGCAGTATAGCCCATGTAGTCTTCTGTCGCTTTGTTCCATGAACGCACAGTTCCATCCATATCCACAACAACAACCGCATCCGCAGAACTCTCGATGATATTATCCAGATAATCCTTTGTCTCTCTCAGTTGCTTCTCACTCTCCCGCAGTGCATCCTCCGCGAGCTTGCGCTCGGTTATGTCTCTGGAAATTTCTATGACTGCTGCAGGTTTTCCCTCATCATCTTTTAATGCAACATTGGCAGTGCAATGGAAGTATATTATTTCTCCATCTTGACCTATCACCTGCGTATCATGCTCATGAACCCTTCCATCCTGAAATGTCTTGAGCGTAAGGCAGGGATGTGGCTCGCAAGGTTCTTTTCTTCTATGATATACTTCGTAACATTTTTTTCCGATAATATTATCCCCGAAGATTTTCTTGGCGGTTTCATTAGCCCAGATGATATTCAGGTCTTTGTCCATCATGCTCATGTGGTCACCAATGGACCGCAGCATGGAATCGAGTTTCTCTTCGCTCTTCCACAGTGCCTCCTCCGCGGCTTTGCGCTCGACCATCGTGCCTATCAGCTTTGCCGAAGTTGACAAACGCCTCTTGGCAAGATCTACAATATAAGGCGGTCGGGACTCGTATAAGTCAGCATGTTCGAGAAGTTCGTCCATGCTGATGCCGTATCTCTCCGCGATCTCCTGCAGTTTCCGGGGGTCTCTGGGAGGGTCACCGTATCCAAAGTTGATAGCGCCTACGATCTCTCCTCCAGCCCATATCGGGACAGCATATAGACGGATGCCGCCACGACATTCGATATCAACCGGTTTGCCTGTTTCGATGGAAACTTTCGAGGCTTCGGTCCAGCACGATTCGTGGCAGTGCCACTTGCCACTTTCCAACGCTTCTCTGTTATCATCGGTGCCGCACAAGTTGCGTGAGGTTTGGTCGAGGAGCCGGCACCAGCCCGACGCAAAAATACCCAAAGCGTAATCTCCATTCTTCTCATAGACCGCAGACGAAGTGTCGAGCAGATCAAGGTAGTCGCCCACAATGTCGGTGAGAATGTTTTCTCCAACAGTGTCCGCCAGCACGCGGCAGGTGTTAATCTCAACCAGATTGCCGTAGGACGGTGTATAGTGCTCATTCTCGCCAGGTTCTGGCTTTGCGCTTTTTATCAGGAGCCATTCAATCCGGTGCAGTGCCTCCTCCGCGGCTTTGCGCTCGGTGATATCTTCATAAATCGCAACGATCTCGCCAGATGGCAGCTTATAGATATAGTTCTCCCTCCAGCCAACGATTCTCTCATCCCTGTAAAAAGAGACTGGGTGATGCTCCGGTTTTCCGGTCTGCCATACCCTCTGAAAGACATCAAAAAGTCCGAAATCCACGACTCCTGGAAATACATCGAGTACGCTTTTGTCGATCAGGTCCTCTCTCTTCATGTCTTCAATCTTCTCTGCAGCTCGGTTAAAATCCTTGAAGATGAAATCCTTTCCCTCATCAACTGCCTCGTAGACGGCTACGGCGTTACCCATATTCTCAAACATCATTCTAAACCGTTCTTCGCTCCCCCGAAGCGCATCCTCCGCAGCTTTACGCTCGGTGATGTCGCGAGCAATCGCCAGAGAGATTCGTCTGCCATCGATTTCGAAGAATTTCCCTGTGATCTCCACAGGCAGGAGCGTTCCATCTTTCCTCTGCTGGTTCACCTCGAAGATCGCTTCTTTCGCCGGTCCGTTCCGAACTTGCAGGAACGCCTCGTATCCCGCGGGACCTGCGTCAATCTCCTTGTTGCTCAGTTTCAATAACTCTTCTTTGCTGTAGCCAAGCGTTTTGCAAGCCGCCTGATTGACATCAATGAACTTCCCGGTCTCATCAGACAGGAATATGGCGTCTTTAGCCGTCTCAAAGAGCACCCGGTACTTTTCTTCTGATACCCGCAGCGCATCCTCCACCCGTAACTCCTCTACGATCTGCATCTGAAGAACTTCGTTTGTCGCTTCAAGTTCTCTTACCTTCTCTTCAAGCTTCGCTGCCACAACCTGGCTGTATCTCCTGAGATACTCTTCCTCCTCCTCGATCAGCTCCTTTGTTGCGGTTTCCTTCCTGGCTTTAACTCCCTGGATTGCAGCCTCCACTTTCTCAAGGAATTTCTCGGTTTCTATGGGTTTCTGGATGAAAGCGTTTGCACCCAGCGAGAGGGCGAGTTTTTCATCCTCATAGCCGGTATAAACAGCGGAGTAGAGAATAAAGGGTATGTCTTTTGTCCTTTTGTCTTTCTTAGCGTTCCTCAGGAACTGGAATCCATCCATCACCGGCATCATGGTATCAGCGATGATCAGGTCTGGCTTATTGCGTCTTACATTCCCGAGTCCTTCCTCGCCGTTTGCGGCTTCCTCTACCTCGTAGCCACTGCTCTCAATCATCTTTCTGAGGAGACGTCTATCAACCTCTCGGTCATCCACCACGAGGATCGTCTGTTTTTCTGGCATATTCCTCAATCTCCTTTATTATCGTGTATGGGTCTATGGGCTTTTCTATGTAGATTCCATCATCTATAGACTCTAAAAT
>DAOWIV010000288.1 GCA_030640725.1 Methanosarcinales archaeon
ACCTCCCGCAGCTCAAAGAACCTTGCATACTCAACGGTCCCGTATTTCACCACCTGTCCGAACGTTTCCTCCACCAGCATCGCGCAGGCTGTGATCTGCAACCGGTCAGGTTTCCATGTACCCTGGTCCGGCTTTTCACCAGTCCTGACGAGATAAGGCAGCACGCCGCCATCGATCCGCACCAGTTTGTCAGGAGCCCCGGCGATGCCAAGCGCATCTGAATACATGGTATGTTCGACTGCGCACGGGGATATTTTCGTAAGAAGTGTATCTTTTCCGATTATCCGGACATACTCGGCTATCTGTGAGCCGATCACATCGATATCGATACTATCTGCCGCATCTACCACCATCTGTCGGTCCACGCCAGAGAGTTCGGCGCGATACAGCACTAAAAGCTCGTCTACGATGCGCTTGAGTTCGGTACGCAGTCTTCCGATCATATCGTTGACCGTATCAACCTCATCAACCGCATCGGCGTCGCCAGCGTTATCAGTATTATCTACACCGCCTGCATCACCTGCACCATCGCAGGCAACAGTACGATGGTGGGTAAGCGCAAGTTCTTTCAGGATAAGACGTGTTAAATATTTTGTATCGACGATCTTTTGATCATCATCCACTAACTGGCTGCGAAAGTATACAAGACGCGGGCATCGCAGGTATGCAGCGATCTCGGATGCTAAAATTCTGCCTTGTTTCATCCCATAACCGATTTGACAACCACACCATCTGCGTCCACATCCACCGAAACAAGCGTCTTTATATCGTGTCCGGCAGCACGCAATGGTTGTGCGCCCTCGCCGCGTTCGATGACTATGGCGATATCGCATATCTCTGCACCAGCGATCTCCAGCGCATGAATAACCGCTTTCATCGTGCCCCCCGTGCTGATCACGTCATCCACAATCATCACACGGTCGCCTTTATTGATTCCATTGAGATACAACTCCCCCTTTGAATATCCGGTATGTTGGTGCACTGCAACCTCATTTGGCAGGTCATACCGGCGTTTTCTGATGATCGCAAGCGGAATGCCGGTTTTCATTGCAAGCACCGTCCCAACCGGGATCCCCATTGCCTCTATGGTCACGATCCGGTCCACATTGGTGTCAGCCAGCTCGATGATGCGGTCTGCAACCTCTGAGAGCAGCGCAGGCGTAAGTTCCGGAATGCCATCTGTTATCGGGTGGATAAAGTAGTGGTAATCGCCCCTCTGGACAATCGGCGCATCTTTAAGCGTTTGCGTGAGTATCGGAAGCATGAATCATACTGATCGTCGATGCTATATATCATTTTGCCATTGGCGGGAGATGTCAACCTGCCCCGGTCTCCCGGATGGTGCGGCTCAAGAATCGACACCCATATTGGTAGATCTTTTGTAGACATGGGTTTATCTGACAGGATATCTTGACCCTGTTTCTTAATTTTCATCTTCCTTTGGTTTACTTTCTTCAGATAATCAGCAAGATGCGTCTTCGTTCTGTAACCGCTGCTGAGAGTTCGTTTCTGGTGACGACACCGGGAAAGTTAAGCTGATTTTCATCTGGCATATCAAAATCAGTTCGTTTTGATGTTGTGCTCCATAGTAACCGGGTGCAGATCACTCAAGTCACTTTCTTTGTGATCGCCCCGATATCCCGCTCTCTTATTTTTCGACCAGTTTTGTGATGGTCTTTTCAAGTTCTGTGATTTTATCTTCCGGACGGAGAAGATCATCCTTCGATGCGACCTTTGACCTGTCAATCGCGTTCGCCCATCGCCCGAGATTTTTCCTCGAATTCCTGCATTTGCCTCGTTTTCTTGGTCAGAAGTTTGTGAACGAGGGTTTTTCTTCCTCTTTGCTCACCTCTCCTTTTTCAACGAGTTCGTCTACGACTCGTGAACTGCTCTACGATAAAATCCGGAATGTCTGTGGTTGGTTACTATGAGCACGAGATATTCAAGGATAAGCGACTTTACGTGAATCGCCCGACAAAGATGCGTGATGAGTTAGCCGAGATATTCAGAATCTTGAAAATCGGGGTGCTACGGTACGATTTGAAGCTGGAGCCTTACCCATACAACGTGGAATAAAACGTGGAATAAGTGCGAAATCGGGTGAGTTTTGGTGGGTCGACTGGTAGCGGTTTTGTGGTGGGTTTAGTTTTCGGTTTTTCAGGTGTTAGTGGATAATCGAATAGCTACGGCTGTTTTTTGGGGTTCCGAAGTTGAGTTACAAGATTCTGTCCGCGAAAGAGTTGACTTCCGTTCATGTGTACTTCCGTTCATGTGTATGTGTTTAGCTGAGGCGAAAAAACCACGAGATTTCACGAGATTGACACAAGAAGATAGTAGTACATACAAGATATTGGTGATATGTTTGCATTTTATATCCTGCCCCCTCATACTTTCTCGTGGAAATCTGTGTAATTTTGTGGTTAGCTAAACACGTACAAGAAAGCATATCGCAGGCTTTCCATGCTTTACCATCCCAACGCGTCCACCGACCCGGATGCCGAGAAGAAGATGAAAGAGATAAACAAAGCTTATGATACGCTATCAGACCCGGATAAGCGTGCACGGTACGATAATTTTGAAAACACCTTCGAAAGCTGATAGCATCAAGCGGGTCTGGATGCTGGCGGGAGGGTGAAGTTGGGTGCTGATATGGATGGATTGATATATCCGTGAAATCACTGATGTAAGTACAATGAAACGCGTGCATGCAATCAAGACGATCGCTGAAGAACTGACCGATGAACTTGTGGTCTGCAATCTCGGATTTCCGAGCCGGGAACTTTACGCGCTCCACGATCGAAAGACGCATTTCTACATGCTCGGCTCGATGGGGCTTGCATCGTCGATCGGACTTGGCATCTCGCTGTCACAGCCGCGAAAGGTCGTGGTTCTTGATGGCGATGGCTCGCTCCTGATGAACCTCGGATCGCTTGCAACGATAGCAAACCATGCGCCTGAGAACTACCTGCTCGTCGTTCTGGATAATCGGTGTTACGGATCGACCGGGTGCCAGCCGACCGCCACAGCGAAGGTGACAGATCTATCCGCGATCGCTTCGGGCGCTGGTTTGCGCGAGGTCAAAACGGTATCGACTGCGGGGGGGATACGGTCATGCGTGCATGGCTCTGGCATGTTGATCATAACTGTAGACCCCGGGAATGCTGAGGTGCCAATCATTGATCGTGAGCCTGTAGAGATCAAAAGCAGGTTTGTGCGAGAGATACGTCAGGTTAGCCGGGTTTTGGTCGGTTAAAAAAACATGACGCCAGCCCGGGCAACATATACTCGGGCACACGGCATAAAATGCGATTTTTATGGGTATGGTCAGGTGTCGTATGGAGTCTTTAGACAAATCCAGGGTTATGCAAAAAAACCTTGATCTGTGTTCATGCTGGCGGCCGTGCTTCGCAGTCAGTGTAAATCTGTATCTAATAAGGGTTTTTAGACACAGATTAACACTGATTACACCGATTTTACTTTTTCGGCAGTTTTATTGGCGAAATAAAGCTAATAGCCGCCTGCAAACAAGAACTCAGATATTTACCAACACGACGGTTTCAGGGCTTTAAAAAAGCTCATTTTGTAGCGGTGTGAAGTATACAACAACTCACGTCCCCTACCCCGTACTGTTTTCAACTGCCGGAGGAAATTAAAAGCCACACCACTTCGGGTCTGGCACGGGCAAATTTGCCCGGAATCGACACCTTGCAAAGATATATTTATATTGCGTTAATACATAAAATGAATACGGGTTTGATATCTACCATAAAAGGGGATGCATAATGAACAGACGACCACTTCTACTAACCGCACGCATGGCTGCTGTATCTATAGTCTCTATCATCTCCACAATCTCTACAATCTCTGCCGCGACGGAAAGGCTGGCGCAGAACCGCCGTGCTCAGGTGGGCATCGGCACCCTGATCATATTCATTGCGATGGTGATGGTTGCGGCGGTTGCTGCCGCAGTGCTGATAGAAACCTCCGGAGTCCTCCAGCAGAAGGCATTTAGTACCGGAAAGGAAGCCACAATGGAGGTCTCCTCAAATATCGACGTAGAATCCATTGATGGCTGGCGCAGCGGCACGAATGCATCGATCGGCGACGATGACACATTCTCTGATACCCTTGACCGGCTTAATCTACGGTGCTCGCTGAAGGTCGGCTCAGAGCCTGTCGATCTGAATCAGGTCGTGATCACCATCACTGATGGCACGACCACCAATGACCTCAGGTATATCGAGGGCACGGTCGATGTCAATGCCACCAATGTGAGTGATGGTAACTTTTCGAGCAGCGATTCAAACCGCCTCACCACCTACCGGCTGGTCGCAGACGGTCTGACGCAGATACGGGTACCATACCCGGACGCCACAGTCGGTGCCAATGCCGATTATGTGAACAAGACCAGTGCAGGCACAGTTCATCTTGGATACAACACGACCAAGGCTACCACGGGTGATTATGCCGGTAAGTATTTCATGCGTGCAGACATGTTCTTTGTTGCGGAGATGGTGCGGGATGCTGATGATTCGTTCAGTCTGAGCAACCCGGTGATGACCGCAGGCGACCTGATCAAGATGGTTCTGCTGACCGCGCCGAGTAACACATGCACGGACGAAACAACGCTTACCAGTCTCAAGAACACCGATCCAAGGGTCGGCGAGGCAGCCCTGACCATCGATACCAGAACAACGGTCTCGATCAATATGGTGCCTGAAGGTGGCGCAAACACGCTGGTAGAGTTTGTAGCACCGTCGTCCTTTGGATCGTATCAGAGCATCGGCGTATATCCGTGATAGCGAGTACATGGCGTAAAGTGTGATGATCATCATCGGGGGACATCCGTGCAATCAGGGATGTTCGCCCCCGCTGCAGTCATTGCAACAATATTTATATGCCAGACCGCCACATCTCGTTATATGGGAAATATTCGACCGTTATACATCAAAAATATCGCAAGAGAACTGGTTGCGCAGCGAGGTTACGCATTCGGAATCGATTTCGAGAGCAACAAGGCGCAGGTTACCAAACACACCGATATCACCAGTAAGACTATTCGGAACCGGGTTGCGGGTTACATCACACGCCTAAGCGTGATTGCGCAGCGTGAAAAACCATTGTAAGGTGACACTCATGAAGATCGAAGGCGTTCTGCCGGCGCTAATAACACCATTCACGCCTGAGCGCATGATCGATGAGACTGGTTTTAGAGAAAATATTGAGTATGTGGTTGAACATGGGGTTTCTGGCATCGTTCCCTGTGGCACTACCGGAGAATCAGCCACGCTAACATCTGATGAGCATGAACAACTGATCGACATCGCAATTGATGTTTCAAACGTCCCTGTAATCGCGGGAACCGGCTCGAACAATACTGAGGAGGCGGTTCGGTTCACCCGCCATGCAGCAGACGCTGGTGCCGATGCCGCACTGCTGATCACGCCGTATTATAACAAACCAAACAGAAATGGGATCGTTGCCCATTTTGAGGCGATTGCAAGCGCTGCTGACCTGCCGCTGATATTGTATAACATCAAGTCCAGAACCGGCATCAACCTTGAACCTGATTTGATCGCGAAGCTTGCAGAGATCCCGAGTGTCATCGGCGTCAAAGAGGCGAGCGGCGATCTGGCGCAGGTGTCGCGCGTCATCGAACTGACACGGGATATAGACTTTATAGTAGTATCCGGCGACGATGCCCTGACACTGCCGATCATGTCACTTGGCGGGGTGGGTGTGATCTCGGTTGTGGCAAACATCGCTCCTGCGCAGACGGCAGCCTTCGCAAATGCGATACTACGCAGCGATTACGATGAGGCGAGACGCCACCACTACCGGCTTGCGCCACTCGTGCGGGCGATGTTTATTGAGACAAATCCGATCCCTGTGAAGACTGCTGCAAGTATGCTCGGTCTGCCTAGCGGACCCCTGCGGCTCCCGCTTGCGCCAATGAACGCAGAAAACGAGCAGAAACTGCGCGATGCACTGGCGCTATTCGGACTGCTTGATTGATGGTCAGGTAACCACTTACGTTTTAGAAACCAGTAAGAACCAACCTCATTTCAGAGTATCCGGTGGTATTCTGTGGTTGAATTTGCAGAGGCGGGTCGCGGAGTGATGGGATTGTCGGTTGAATGTTATCATGCTCATGTGGCATCAAGTGCTTGGAGATCACAAACCCACGTTTGAACAAATATCACGATCACACGAAGATACCGGAGAACCATGATATGATCCCAAAGCCCCGAGACCGGATAACCTTTAATAATCGGTAGGCACAAAGGTGATGCGTCCCGATGTGGTAGCGGATATCCTTAGGGCTTGCGGAGCCTTAGACCCGGGTTCGAGTCCCGGCCGGGACGCTACACCGAAAGGAGAAACAAAACATGAAATGGCAAGGAAAATCAAGACGCACACCAAGCGGTGGCAGACATATAGGAAATCGCGGAAAACGGAAGTTCGAAAATGGACGTAATGCCACTGACACTCATCTTGCAGCGACGCGCAGCAAGAAGGTGCGCACCTTTGGCGGAAACCAGAAGATGCGCCTGCACCGGTGTGATGTGGCGAACGTGACTGATCCGAAGGACGCCACGACCCGCAAAACCACAATCGAGACCGTGGAAGGAAATCCTGCAAACCAGTACTACACAAGGCGCAACATCATCACCAGAGGCGCGATCATCAAAACCGAGCTTGGTTCGGCACGGGTGACCAACCGACCCGGGCAGGAAGGTCACGTCAATGCAGTGTTGATCTGATCCTGCTTAAGCCACCTCGCAGGAAAAGCTTAATATGTATGGATGCGTTGAATTGTTGGTGCGCCATAGTGACACTATACTCCTCTCGATTTCCAACTGGTGTAGGGTCAGCTATGGATGGGCTCGTAGCTCAGTCAGGCAGAGCACCGGGCTTTTAACGTCTGCGGCGGCGTTGCTGCTACGTGCGGAAACCCGATGGCCGAGGGTTCAAATCCCTTCGAGCCCGTTGCAACACCATCACGATTCTGCGGAGGGATTTTCATAGGATTCAACATACTCGAACATACAATAGTTCCGGGACACCGGGTACTCGATGACGATGAGGTAGAGACTGTACTGAGTAAATACAACATCGAAAAAGAGAAACTATCCAAGATCCGGATGACCGATCCTACAATCAAAGAGATCAGTGCGAATCCAGGCGATATCATAGAAATTACGAGAACGAGTGAGACAGCCGGCGAGTCTCTGTTTTACCGCCTTGCAATCGAGTGAGGGAACCCATGTTAGATCGAAAAACACTATCCAGAGCATATTTCATTCAGGACAAGATCGTGCAGCATCAGGTTGATTCATTCAACGAGTTCATAAACCATGGTCTTCAGAAGGTCATAAACGAGATGGGGGTCATCGAAACCGAGATCGGTGGCACGGACACTGATTCGGAGACATTTGTGCGTCTCGGTGCTATCTCAGTGTCGCATCCGGTAGTGAAGGAAGCCGACGGGGCTGTGGATCGGCTGTTCCCGTCCGACGCACGACTGCGTAACCTCACATACTCAGCACCGATCAAACTTGAGATGACCGTTGTGCAGGACGGAACCGAGAGCAAATCACAGACTGTGGAGATCGGTGTCCTTCCGATCATGCTACGATCAAAGGTCTGCAACCTGCACGGGCTCTCTGACGAGGAGTTGCAGGCGCATGGTGAAGACCCACTCGATCCGGGAGGCTACTTCATCACCAACGGCACAGAGCGGGTGATCATGACGCTTGAAGACCTTGCGCCGAACAAGATCATGACCGAGATAGACCATAAGTACGGCGATCAGGTCGAGATCGCGAAGGTATTCTCAGAGCGGCATGGGTACCGGGCGCTGACGGTGGTCGAGCGCGGGCGCAAATCGATACTTGAGGTGACGTTCCCGTCGCTTCCCGGGCGCATCAATTTTGTCACGCTCGTTCGCGCACTCGGGCTTGAGAAAGACGAAGACCTCGTAAAAGCGGTTTCTGACGATCCCGAGATCCAGGAATTTATGAAAGAAAACCTTGAAGAGGCTGTAAACATCGGGGTATTTACGCAGGAAGATGCGCTTGAGGAGATCGGAAGTATTGTTGCCGCACGGCAGACAAAGGAGTATCAAACACGGCGAATCAGTTATGTGCTCGACAGGTATCTGCTCCCACATGTCGGTAACGACGGGGAAAACCGGATCGTGAAAGCTCATTTTCTGGCAAGAATGGCTGAGGCGTGCTTTGAACTGGCTCTGAATCGAAGAAATGTAGACGATAAGGATCATTACGCAAACAAAAGGCTAAAACTATCAGGAAATCTGGTGGAGGATCTCTTCCGGGTCTCATTCAACCGACTTGCAAGAGATATCAAGTACCAGATAGAGCGTGCAAGCATGAGAAAACGGGAATTGAACATCAAGACCGTGATACGTCCCGACGTACTCACCCAGCGGATCGTTTATCCACTTGCGACCGGAAACTGGGTTGGCGGGCGCACCGGTGTCGCGCAGTTGCTCGACCGCACTGATCACATAGCCACGCTCTCCCATCTGCGCAGGGTGATCTCGCCACTGTCGCGAACACAGCCGCATTTCGAGGCAAGAGACCTCCATTCGACACAATGGGGTAGATTATGTCCATCCGAGACACCAGAGGGTCCCAACTGCGGTCTTGTAAAGAACTTTGCCCAGATGGTGGAACTGTCCACAGGAGTTAAGTCCACCGAAGGCATCAGGGATGAGCTTCGTATGTACGGTGTCGTTGCGGTATAAAGGGGTGAATGACAAATGAGAGGTAAAGTATTTTTGGATGGTGAACTGGTCGGCACCCATGAAAACACCGCGGAACTGGTGCACGAGATCAGGATGAAACGGAGGCAGGGGATCATCGACGGGCAGCTCAATGTTGCGCTGCAGGGGCATGACGTGCTCATCAACACCGATATGGGCAGGGCTCGTCGCCCCTCGATCGTGGTTGAAGGTGGCAGATCGCGGATCACCGACGATCACATCGAACAACTCAAGAATGGCGATCTCGATTTTAACGACCTTGTATCACAGGGTTTGATCGAGTATCTTGATGCTGAAGAGGAAGAGAATGCGCTGATTGCGGTAAGCGAAACGGATATCACGCCAGAGCACACGCATCTCGAGATCGAGCCAGCCCTGATTCTTGGAATCGGCACAGGCATGGTCCCGTTCCCCGAGCATAACGCGTCTCCGAGAAACACGATGGGTGCTGCCATGATAAAGCAGTGCATCGGGCTTCCTGCAGCAAACACAAAACTGCGGTCGGATACCCGCGGACACGTTCTCCATTACCCGCAGCGTCCGATCGTGAATACGGTCACATCGACCGCCATTGGGGCGGACCGCCGTCCGGCAGGTCAGAACTTTGTGGTCGCAGTGCTCTCGTTTGAGGGCTACAATATCGAGGATGCACTCGTGATCAACAAAGGTTCGATCGAGCGCGGGCTTGGGCGCAGCCACTTTTTCAGGACGCTTGAAGGAGGCGAGCACAGGTACCCTGGCGGGCAGGAGGACCATTTCGAAATCCCTGATGCCGAGGTCAGGGGCGCAAGAGGCGAAGAAGCTTACGCTCATCTGGATGCCGATGGTCTGATAAATCCTGAGACCGTTGTTGATCATGGAGACGTTCTCATCGGAAAGACATCTCCTCCGCGGTTCGTTGAGGAACCGACCGAGCTCGGGCTTGCTCCGCAGCAGCGCCGGGAGAACTCGGTGACTATGCGGTCAAACGAGAAAGGGATCGTGGATACGATCATCATAACCGAGTCATACGGGTCCCGTCTCGCAAAGGTGAAGATCAGAGACCAGCGGATCCCGGAGATCGGGGACAAATTCGCATCCAGACACGGGCAGAAAGGTGTCCTTGGTCTGGTTGTGCCATACGAAGATATGCCATTTACCGAGCAGGGGATCGTCCCTGACCTGATCATCAATCCACATGCGATCCCGTCAAGAATGACGATCGGGCACGTGATGGAGATGATCGGCGGAAAGGTTGGCTCGATGAGAGGTGAATCGATTGACGCCACCGCTTTTTCAGGCGCAACCGAAGCTGAGTTACGCGACGGGCTTGCAAGTTGCGGGTTTGCACACTCTGGCAAGGAAGTGATGTACGATGGCGTCACAGGAATGCAAATTCAGGCTGATGTATTTATGGGAGTTATTCTATACCAGAAGCTTCATCACATGGTTGCATCCAAGATCCATGCACGGTCCCGCGGACCTGTTCAGGTGTTGACACGCCAGCCGACCGAGGGTCGCGCACGAGACGGCGGTCTCAGGTTCGGGGAGATGGAGCGCGATGTTCTTATCGGGCACGGAGCTGCGCTCTCGCTTAAGGAGCGACTCCTTGATGAATCCGACAAGGTGACCGAACTGGTCTGCAGGAAGTGCGGGATGATCGCAACATACGATCAGAGAAAGAATGTTTCGTTCTGCACCAACTGTAATTCTGAGGTTGATATATATCCTGTGGATATGAGCTATGCATTCAAACTGCTGCTTGATGAGATTAAATCGCTCGGTGTCGCGCCGAGGATTGAACTGGAGGATGCGGCGTAGGTGAGGATTCTAAAAGATCCCGCCTGTGCACTTAATCCATCGATTTGAGTGTTTGTATCGATTATCTGATTCGTTCTACCATCTTTACAGCCGCCTCGACAGCACGCTTTGCATAGTCCACACGCTGGTGTGCCTCCATGCGGGTCATTCCCGGACCGGATATGCCAAGCGTCACTGGTTTTCCCGATTCAAGCGAGATGTCCATAATCTTTCTGGCAGCATGTTGTACCACGATCTCATCATGTCCGGTCGCACCCTCGATCACACAGCCGATGGTAACAACTGCGTCAATCGCCTCGTCGGATACGAGTTTTTTGATCGCAAGCGGCATATCATACACACCCGGAACCATGATCGTCTCAGCGACCTTTGCACCGAGAAATCTGGCGTGTTCCTGCCCGAGCAGTTCCATCTGGTATGTCAAATCCCGATTAAA
>DAOWIV010000255.1 GCA_030640725.1 Methanosarcinales archaeon
GGCATATCTGGACGAGAACGGAGAAAACAGTCTTGTTGTCATCGATTCGATAACCGCGCTGGCAGAGTACAGCGTGGATTCGAACCATCCCACACAGTGGGCTGACATAGTATCGTTTTTCCGGGGTCTTCAGAAGGTATCAAAGAAATGGAACGGGGTCATCTATGCGCTGTTCACATCAAACATCTTTGATAACCGGATGCAGGAACAGATTGCAGACTGTGTGGACGGTGTTTTCGTATTTGAGTGGATGGACTCTGGCACATCCCGCCAGCAGCGGGTGATGCATGTGAAAAAATTCAGAGGGCTTCTGCCACATCTCGAAGCGGACAACTTCGTGAAGTTCGAGGTGTCAATCAATGTTGACTCCGGTTTCTCGGTATCAAATATCAAGCAGATCGCGGCGAGCTTTTGATAATATGGAGCGGACAAGCACCGGCATCATGGGACTGGATGAACAACTCGATGGCGGGTTTCCGAAGAACAGCACAACCACTGTCATCGGGGCTTATGGGACTGGAAAGTCCACATTTGGGATGCAGTTTCTTTACGAGGGGCTACGCAACGAGGAGCCCTGCATATTCATCAGTCTGGATGATGGCGAGGAGAGCTTGACAGGGGCGGCTACTCAGTTCGGATGGGATTTTAAGCAATATATGGATGATAAGCTATTATTACTGATCAAACTAAGCGCAACCAACATCAAAACATCGATTCTTCGACTACGAAGCGAACTGCCACATCTGTTCAAGTCGTTTGGTGCAAAACGATTCGTATTTGACTCGATAACCCTTTTTGAGATGTTGTTCAAGAGCGATAGCGAACGGAGGCTGCTTGTATATGAACTTACCAATTCAATAAAGGATAGCGGTGCAACAGCTCTGATCACTGCGGAGGCTGACAAAAACAACCCGTACGTGTCGCGATTTGGACTGATAGAATATATGTCGGATGGAGTGATAGTTCTGGATTATATCCGACCCGCTGACCGGCGATCTGTTATTTTATCGCTTGAGATTGTGAAAATGCGGAAAACAAAACATTCGAGGGGGAGTCTGGCATACGAAATAACAGGGAGTGGGATCGGGCTTTGCCACGCACACGGCGATTTCTGAGCGGATACCTGTTCGCGCTTATTTCCCCATGATCTCTCTTGTCCTTCTTGCAAGCATCAGAATTCCTACGGCAACGATACCCATCCCGAGATTACGGACCATGCCGGCATACGGAATCTCTGCAAGCGCAATCAGTATGTATGCGGCGTGTATCAGACAGCCAAGCAGGACGATATACCAGCACTGTCTCCAGTACACCAGTTTTGTTGATCTGGCTGCATAGACACACGCATATATCCAGAAGAGTTCAATCACGAAGCGTACGATCAACTCTATAGTCGTCGGATCCATAATAGCCATATATCGGCAATCATATCACATAAGTCTGGTGGGCATGTTAAGCGAGATAATCATCTGGTATGCGGCAATCACCATCACAGGCATAGTTACACTTCCTATTGTGTCGATGGTCTGCAAAAACCTTGCAGACCAGGGATATTGCATATCAAAGATCATCGGGATACTTATACTGACATATCTGACCTGGATTCTCTCTTATGTGTTTTCCTTTAATCGAGGTACGGTTCTGGTAGCTGGCTCGATCCTGTGTATCGTATCGCTGCTGTGCACCATGAAGAACATGCCGCTACTTACAAAGAAGATCGTCATCAGAAATGAGGCTCTATTCTTCGTTGTTTTCGTAGCTTTCCTGATAATAAGAGCGTACAATCCTGAAATCACCTCGTTTGGCGAGAAGTTCATGGATTTCGCATTCTTAAATGCGATCATGAAAACCAGCCATTTTCCGCCTTATGATCCATGGCTCGCAGGAGGGTCGATTGATTTCTATTACTACTTTGGATACCTGATTGTTGCAGTGTTTAGCAAGTTATCCGGAATTTCCACCACCATCACCTATAATCTCGGGTTGGTTACGTTCTCTGCGCTTGCTGCAAACGCAGCGTTTGCTATGGGGCACAATCTGACAAGGAATGTGCGATACGGGCTGTTGACGATGTTTTTTGTCGTCTTCATAGCAAATTCGTACATCGTATTCAATCTGGCAGGCAGTCTCATGCACCTACCGGTTGCCAGCCACGATTCGGTCTTTGGGCTATGGGCGTCCACGAGGGTGATACCTGATACGATCAACGAGTTCCCGTACTTCAGTTTCATCTTCGGAGACCTGCATCCCCATGTAATCTCGATCCCGTTTCAGTTGCTTGCGCTTTTGTTGATTCTCAATATCTACAGATCAAACGGTGGAAGGATGCGGATGTATGGCGAGGACCGTGCCAGCATCATCGCCGGAACGATCCTGCTTGCGATCTGCATCGGAGCGCTCTTTGTGGTGAACGCATGGGATTATCCGGTGTATCTGGTTATCTTTGCCACTGTGGCTCTGGCTCAGCAGTACCGCACAGCAAGCCTCAAAGATGCGACAATTCCCGTCTCAATCGTCGCAATACTGAGCATAATCATGTTCGCTCCGTTTTATCTGGATTTTCAGGGTACGGGTGCGTCCGGGATCGGGGTTGTGTGCCAGAATACATTGTTCATCAACTTCGTCGAGATCTTCGCGCTCTTCATGTTTCTGATATTTTCATTTACGCTTTCACATCTGAATCATGATAAGAGGTATGTAATTGCCCTGATACCAGTAATCGTCGTTTCTCTGATCTTTTTCCAGATACTGCTCGTTATTATTCCGCTGATCGTGCTGTGCATCTATTTGCTATCTGATCATGCATCGTTTAGGAAGGATGCGATGGACAATCGATTTGTTCTGATTCTTGTGCTCACAGGCGCGCTGCTTGCCCTCTTCTGCGAGATCTTCTATCTGAATGACGGCTTTTGCGCGCCGAACGAGCGTATGAATACGGTGTTCAAGTTATATCTGCAGATCTGGATTCTGTGGGGGATCGCAGCCGGATATGCCGTGTATTTTATATATTCTAAGCATTTCGCACACCCAACATATCATACATGCCATACGCACTCTGCGCGCCCTATATGCTCCACCTTGCCACCGCCAAATCCCGGCAGCAGAATTCCTGATACCAGGATTAAAGCGATCTGGATGGTAGTATTCTGCATACTCCTCATTTCAGGATGCATATATTTGTTCACCGGCACGTGCTCAAAGATAACAATTGACCGCAACCCGCCGACGCTTGATGGGATCAAATACATGAACGAATCGGAGAGAGGGGAGTATCTGGCGATTTTGTGGATTCGAGGCAACATCGACGGAACGCCAGTCATCATTGAGGTGCCAGGGATGAGCTACTCTACCGGTTCAAGGATTTCCGCATTCACAGGTCTACCAACGGTCATCGGGTGGCAGGGGCATGAGCTGATGTGGCGAAACGATCATGATGACCTGCGAATCAGGGCGGCAGACGTGAACACGATCTACGGCACAATGAGTGCCGAGTATGCGATCAGGTTGATGGAAAAGTATAATATTAGTTATATTTATATTGGAACAACCGAACGTGCGCGGTACGGCAGAGGTACGGACAAGTTCGAAGATGAGGATTATTTCGAGTGTGTTTATATGGGATCGGCTCGAATATATAAATTGAAGAGTTCACTTGATGGTGATCACAATGGGAACTAAGCAATTGATGGAACGCATGGAAACCGGCATACCAGGATATGATGAATTGCTCGGTGGCGGGTTTTTTAAGGGCAGCGTAAATGTGGTCAGTGGCGGTACCGGCACTGGAAAAACGGTCTTCGGAGGAGAGTTCATATATAACGGCGTAAAAGCCGGCAAGAAGGGTATGATCGTTCTTACGTCTGAAGAGACCGAAAGCATGAGAAGGGAATGGCATACATCGTTCGGATGGGATTTCTGGGAACTTGAGGAGTCCGGGGATGTTGTCTTTGTTGATGTCGCAGATCCGGGTCGGCGACATCAACAAAGACAACATCCCCGGACTCCTCAAGTTCCCAGAAATCCCATCCGAA
>DAOWIV010000171.1 GCA_030640725.1 Methanosarcinales archaeon
CACCACGATGCGGACGGGATCACAGCGGCAGGCATCGTATGCCACACACTCATGAGACTCGGAAAGCGCTTTCATGCAACCATCGTCAGCCAGCTCGACCACGGAGTCGTGGAGCGGTTGAATGAAGAGCGCGGTGACGGTCATGGTGACGCGGATGACGCCGACGGGGCGCTCACGATCTTCTGCGACATGGGAAGCGGGCACCCGGATGTCATATCAGAGGTCGCAGGGGACGTCGTTGTGATCGACCACCATACCCCGGTCGGCGACCTCTCCTGCCCGCATGTGAACCCGCATCTTGTGGGAATCGACGGCGCATTTGAGCTTTCTGCGTCGGGCACGGCTTATGCGATTGCAAAGGAGCTTAGCAGTGCGAATGTTGATCTGTGCGGGCTTGCGATCGCAGGCGCAATCGGGGATAAACAGCTGATGACCGGGGCGAATGCAGACATCCTGAACGATGGCGTGCAGAACGGTGTTATAACTGTTAAAAAAGGGATCCGGATCGGGGACGGGGATGTTGCGGATCTGCTTGAACGAAATATCGAGATATATCTCGATTTCACGGGCGACCGGGCGAAGGTAGATGATTTTCTCAAGGAAATCGGGGTGAGCGGCAGACTTGGCAAACTCGCGGATCCAGAGCTCCGAAAACTTGCAACCGCGCTCACACTAAGGCTACTTGTAAGGGGCAGCCCTGATGCCATCGAAACGATCATCGGCGACGTCTATCTGCTACACCGCGAGGTGATCCGGAACGTCGATGACTTTGTCTCTGCCCTTCATGCATGTGCCCGGCTAAACGAGACCGGACTTGCACTCTCGCTCTGCCTGCGTGATCGAACCGGCATAGCCCATGCCACAAAGGCGTCTATCGATTACCAGCGCACCCTTGTAAAGGATATGCGGCTTGCTCGTCCCGGCATCATGCACAAAGACCACATCACATACATCCGGCTCCACGATGCCGAAGCAACAGGCATCATCGCAAGCACGGTCACCCGGTTCCTGCACCCGGACAATCCGTGCATCGTGTTAAACGAGAGCGACGACCGAATCAAGATATCGGCAAGAGGTACAAAAAGCCTGATCGCACGCGGGCTTGATCTTGCAGAGGTGCTCAGGGTGGCGGCAGAAGCAGCTGGGGGCAGGGGCGGCGGGCATAACATCGCGTCCGGGGCGGCAATTCCGAAGGCGGGTGATGCGGCAGACACGTTCCTTGGAACCGCCGACTCGCTCGTTGGCGAGCAATTGGAGAGGATAGGGAGGCTTAAGAGGAGTTGAAAAGAGTAACTGTAAGTGATTCGGATAACTGTTATTGGAGTTGTAACTGCTATGATTTTATCGAAGAACGAAATTACCGAACTGATGCGCACAGACCCTCCGCTCGTTGTGGATATGATTGATCCTGAGACCCAGATACAGGTGAACGGCTGCGAGCTTACTGTTGATCGTATTTTTAAGTTTACGGGCAGGGGATCAATTGCATTTGAGAACAGCGAGCGAGTGCTCTCCGAATGCACCGAAATATCGTTTGATGATGGTGGCTGGATCAATTTGGCTGCTGGAAGCTACAAGATCATCTCAAGAGAGATTGTCCACATCCCAAAAGACATGATTGCGATCGCACGACCGAGATCAAGTCTCCTGCGGTGCGGGGCAAGCGTGGAGACCGCGGTCTGGGATGCCGGTTACGAGGGTAGGAGCGAATGTTTGCTTATTGTGTTTAATGATCAGGGATTCAGGATTAAGAAGGGAGCGCGTGTCGTGCAGCTGCTGTTTGTGGGACTTCGTAGCGGGACAGAGGGATATCGCGGAGCGTATCAGGGATATATGGGGTGAGGGTGTGTGCAGAAGGCCGAGGATCCGAAACTCACCCGCAAAAGGATAGCGGCATGATTGATACACGGCGAGTGGATTATTGCAACATGAGCACAACTATTATTATATCAGAGAAGGTAACTACTCATGTATGCTTGTTTCGGATGGAAACATCTCTATATTCGCTATAAAGGATCAAGAGAGCAAAGATATGAAATAGAGAGGTTATAAAGTATGGGTCTATTTGATACAATTTATTTTGATCGGGCGTATACATGCCCGGTATGTCAGGAGAAGATATATTCAGTCCAGGTCAAGGCGTTTGAGAATCTATTAGAGGCATTCCGTGTGAAGGATTGCATTGGTCACGCAGAAGAGATGCGGATCATAAAGGAAGAGCTCTTCTGCAGCAGATGTCGGGAGGATACTGGGAAGAGCATCTATATCGTTGAGGGCAGGGGTATTCTGCTGGGAATAACCGATAGCCTCGGAGAAGCACAGAGGCTTTTGAACGACCTGAATCAGGAGAAGCTTGTTTTATGGTATCATGACCTTTACCAGAGATATATCGCAGAGCGGGGAGAGAAACACTCATATCAAAGGTTCCTGGAAGACCTCGGGGAATGGTATGGAGAAAGGCTGCATGAATATGCGGAAACCGATTCTGCCACTGAACTCAGGTTTATCTGGAATTCAAGACATCTCAGGGGAGCTTTAAGTCCAGTGGAGTCAATTGAAAGGTTTATGACCTATAAGAAGATGAGAAAAGCACTGGATGAGCTCCGGGAGGAAGGTCATGAGATTCTTGATATCTATTATGCTGAAGAGATCGATCCAGGGGAAGATGAATGGTCGGTTGATGTCTATCAGGACGAGATCAATGAACGCTGTCATCTGAACTGGACATGGACGGTGATGAGCAGGAAGCAGCTGGCAGTTGATC
>DAOWIV010000053.1 GCA_030640725.1 Methanosarcinales archaeon
AAAGTCATCTGTCAGGAAATTGAGGAGCTTCATGGTCTCACTCTTGACCCGCACAAGCATTTCAGGAAACGACTCCGGCGCATCCGGGAGGTGGTCGGCGTCCAGATCAAAGATCAGGTCTGCTCCAAGCCAGTGCTTGTCCGCCATCGTGCCAGCCCCGGGATACTCGTAGTGCGCAACCGATGAGAATGCGTGCGCGGGAGCCATGCTCCGCAGGTATTCAAGCAATTCCATGCGTGAGAGAAACGCTTTGTGCCGGTGCATCACGATCTTTGGCAGCGAATCAAAGAGGACGAAGCCCCACTCACGACGCTCGAATTCTGGCGGAAGCTGGATCGGATATTTAAGGTAATACTCCTTGAATTTCTCCCGCAGGAAATGTTTTGTCCGTTCGTTCATCTATTGCATGTTTACTCAATTATAATCGTCCCTTTTCGAGAAAAACACTGACCTGCAAATGTTTGTAGATGTCACGGATCTGGCTGCCGCCGGGTTCACAGGTCTTTTTTGCTTTTCTCGAAAACGGAAGGGAGATGCACGAAATACCGCCCGCTTTCCTTCACGGACAGGATTATCTCCTCTCGATCGAGCAGTGATTTGATATTTAGCTCGTACGACCCTTTATCAAGAATGCGAATCGATTCAACCTGTAGATCTGATTTTTCCTCCTTTATTTCTGGCTCATCCACCTGCGTTTCCATATCAGGGGCGTCTTCGGTCGTGGGTTTTGCTGACACGTACAAAAACTTCTTCCAGCCACAATGCGGGCAACCGTTCATGATTTCGGCTGAACCGTTCTCGAAGATGTGTTCGCAATTGGTGCATTTGTGGGGCATACCTGTTATTCTGTGCTCATTGGTATTCTTTTATTTGTCACATCCGGCACCGCGTTGATTTTGAGTATTTGAGTATTTGGAGATAACGCGGCGACGAAAACCAATCTCTCCGGCCATGAAACCAGAGGCTACGCTCACGATCCAGATCACCATCAGCATCTTTAAGTATCGATTAATCGAAATACTACACTGGTGATCTTATGAGTGTACCAAGATTCTGGAGGCATATCAGCAGCAGGTATAATCTGGTCGGAACGCGATGCAACACCTGCGGGGAGTACTACTTCCCACCACGGACGATGTGCCCGAACTGCCGCAGGGAAGGTAGCATCGAGGACTACCGGTTCAGTGGATATGGCGAGGTGGTCACATACACCATCATACGCACGGCATCCGAAGGCTTTGATATGCAGACCCCTTATCCGCTTGCGATCATACAACTGGAAGAGGGTCCGCGCATGACCGGTCAGGTGGTATGTGATCCCGAGGAGATTACGATCGGGATGCAGGTGAAGCCTACATTCAGAAAGCTTGGTGAAGACGGTGCCGCCGGCATTATATACTATGGAACCAAGTTTATACCTGCATGACGCCTCGGTGGCTCAGCTG
Source organism: Methanosarcinales archaeon (assembly GCA_030640725.1). Lineage (GTDB taxonomy): Archaea > Halobacteriota > Methanosarcinia > Methanosarcinales > Methanogasteraceae > Methanogaster_D. The sequence continues at coordinate 1,446 of DAOWIV010000053.1, forward strand.
GCAGAGCGAGTGATTTGTAATCACTAGGTCGCGAGTTCAAATCTCGCCCGAGGCTTCTAAAAATATGTATCGATACTATTTTCAGGGTGCTGACGAAAGCCATAAAACCGATACGACATAAGGGAGGGTTATCATACGGATGAAACTACCACCGGCAATACTAATATCTGAAACCAATTTCCACAACGCGTGGGCACGGGCGGTGCGGCACGTGCTGCGCGACGGGATGAGGTTAACGATCGGCGATTCGTCCGAGCCAAAACCGATCAGGGATGCATGTGTACTCTTTGAACTCACCGGCAATGCGATAAAGCAGATCGAGAGCCATGAACTGCACCCGCAGTTCCCGTTCCGGCACATCGATCAATACTGCCATGGATTCACAAGGGAATATCTGTCAGAGTATATCAAAAAGCCGGAACCGGAACAGTTCGCATACCTGTATTTCGAGCGGCTCGCTATGTACGAAGGTCTCGACCAGATCAGACGCCTGCGAGAGTGTCTTGCGCTCCAGAAGAAGGTAGGGATCACGTCGAACCGGGATCAAGCGATCACATGGCATCCCAAAGTCGATCTCGGGAATGCGTCGCCGCCGTGCCTGCAGCGCGTCCAGATCAGGTACCTCGGAGGGAATGAGGATGGTGTGGATGTCCATCTAACATGGCGGTCCAGGGACCTGTACACGGCGTGGCAGGCAAATATCGTTGCAATAATCGACATGCTGAACCGTGAAGTGATTCGCCCGAACAACTGCCGGATCGTGCGGTTGATCGATTATGCAGACTCGCTGCACATCTACGAGAGCGATAAAGAGGCAGAGCAGGTAAAACCCATGCCGGTCAGCCCGCAGAAGTAGAAAATCGCTATAACAATCGCAACTACGGTCTTGACAATTTAATTCCCGCACATAATGCTTGCAGACATTTCCGAGACCCAATTCAGGTTACGCTCCCGCTTAAACGTACGTGTTTAGCTAACCGCAAACCAAGGGGGCAATGCCGCTACCTTAAGCAGATACCCCCCTCCGCGTAATTCGTTACGAGCTTCTTCACGTGGTTTAGTGAGTAACGGACATAGGTTTACGCCGTCGTTTGACAGCACGCGGAACACTTGCGTCCAAGTCGATTCCCCACACGATGACTGACAATGGCTTTCAGAAGGTATCCGTACATAATAGACAGCCGCTTTTCGGCGGTGCGCAGAAATATCTCCTTAAATGCATTTAACTGCTGTAACGTGCCTTGGGAACTCGGGTGTCCGCGGTGGAAGATTATAACGATGTGCTGCCTGTGCCATGACCGTTCAGATCAGGTTATACGCCAGTAAATGAACCCAGATGTCCTTACAAACCAGGTCAGGTATTTTACACCTCAAAATATCCATCTGGATAACTGTTTTGATGAAACTGAAGTCCACTTCGATCAACCACCGTTTCGTGTACAGTTCACCGATCTCCATTCTTGTAACTTCTTTTGGGTCAAGGAGGGTGGTAGTAATGACTTTTCCATTGATTTTGATCTCGCGTATTGCCGGGCGTCTCTGGCATCTGGCAGTACATGGACTCATTCATCAGAAGTCGGTCTTTGTTTTGGTTTTTCCCATATAACGACATGGCCTTTTTTGCGGGGCCGCCTACCCCAGCGAAAATCGCTTTTGCGGCTGCCATGTATCCGGAAGACAGAATCCGCGCCCAACCGCCGTAGCATGACAATCAAGAAATACGAACAATAGTAGCGATCTCTCAATATAATATCGCCTGTGGATATGCTGCCCAATATCTGGCGCAACAGAGCATGTTCGCCAGTTTCCTTGTCTTTGTAAGGTCCAATCGCTATATCAAGGACTGCTCCACAAGATAATGAGATTATAGCGACGATACGGGCGATCGGAAATCCTACACCAGGTTTCTGCCCTTCAGGCTGCGGATATGTCTTCTGGTTTTAGAGGGGTCATCTGGCATTGCGACCGTCGTTCCATCTACAAGCTTAACCAAAGCGACCTTTCCATTTCAGAGTCCTCTTCTGACTTCAGATGCGGTAATCTCCCCGTTTCATGCACCAGTTGCCTGGCAAGGCTTTCAGGCAGGCGCAATCTGGCTTTACAATAAGATTTGGTGTTTGATGAGCAGGGCGGCTCGCCTTGTGCCACTCGTTCCGCAAACACCTTTGCTACTGCATTTTGGCAGGAATGGTCTGAACTGAGTACCTGTGATAAAAAAGCACATAAAGTGACTATAGGGGGGAAAAATGCGGTCCCGATAACTGCCTACTTCTTCATCTATAATATTCCGGATGGTTTCAGCCGAAAGGACATCGCTGAAGGGTAAACCTTCGGTTTGGGCAAAACGTCTCCGTAGCGCATCTATCT
>DAOWIV010000200.1 GCA_030640725.1 Methanosarcinales archaeon
AGCTTGCATGACCTCGGGACCGTAGGGTAGCTTGGTCCATCCTGCCAGGTCGGGGATCTGGCGACCGGCGTTCAAATCGCCGCGGTCCCATTCGGGAAGGGGTTTTGTGGATTGCAGAGGCTTGGAAACTGCGCCGGAATATAGCGCTCCCCGAGTCACCTGCCGGATTTCCTGAAATAAATCGCTTTCGCGTCGAAGTATTCGGGATCAAAGCCCTCACCGAGCCACTCCAGCAGTTCTTCATCCTCCGCAGAATCGGGGTCATGCAGAGCCTCCAGTAGTTCTTCATAGCCCCACACCCCGCCACAATCCTCAGGAGGGCAGGCTCGCTTTCCTTTGATGCATACCGGATACTTGGTGTCTCCATCTCTCGGAAGAATCTTCTCCAGTAGTATCCGGTGTCCCCAGTCATCGCCAAAGTCGTACGTATATTCCGCCGATTGGTTTTCCATCGAGAAGTATCCGGATATCGGTTCTTTTTGTTCTTGGAGAACCTCGCTGAAGCCAAAATCTTCGCTTGGAACTCCTATGCGCATCTCTAACCCGGTCACAGGGTCAGCCATCTCAAATTCATGGAGATGGTAGCCTTCCCAGCCCATAACATCCTGGATCGCGACATGCAGGTCATGAAACGTGTATGTTTCCGGGACCTGTATCCGCCGCCAGATCGGCGGTCTTATGCGTTTAAGCGTTATCTTAAACTGATACACCTGATCGAATTTTCTTTTGCCAGCCATATCATCATCCTCGTGATATTCGTGATCATTATTGTCATCATCGTCCCGGTCTTCACTCTCATCACCTCCGCGGTCCCAGCCACCAACCTCTTCGAAATACTCACCATATTCCTCCTCAAATGTGTCTTTCCATCCAAGCTCTCCTCCTGAGAGTGCGTTCATGATGGCGCCGGCAGGAAGCAGGATATCCAGTGATTCCAGTGGCAGATCTTGTAATCGACGTAGTTACTCGGGAAGACGTCTCTTGCCTTCTCGATGTGCGGTATCGCTCGTTCATCCTGCTGCCGCACCATGCAGTCGAGCAGGTGGAAAAAATCCACGTTTACGTATTTCCAGTCATGTTTTGTCGGATCAAATGGTCCGTCCGGCAGTTCTGACATGTACTCATCCAGCAACCTATTCAGGAACTTGATCGACTCATCACACCGGATCTCACCGATTGCGTTGAGCGCGTCTGAGGTTATGCGATCGATACCTTTCTCTCCCCTGATCGGGTGTGAAATCCTGTATTCTACCCTTTTTATCACTTCAGGGATGCAGACATGACCAAATTCCTTGAGTGCGTCCTTTGCGTGCTTGCCCAGATCCGAATCCTCCAGCACATCAGCGAGCGGGATGATCGCACTCTCATCACCGATCTTTCCCAGTGCATCGGCAGCAAAAGAGCTGCTCCAGTTGTCAGGGTCGCTTAGCATCCTGATCAATTCAGGGACCGCGGGGCTGCCGATAGACGCCAGTCCATCCACGATTGCGTCCAGTTCCGCTTCCCGCTCTCTTAAATAACCAACATCATCATACTTCTTCAGATCGCAGGTCAACTTTGCAATCTTCTCTTTGTCACTTTTCCCTGACTTTTCAGGATTCTTCGGCTCCATTGGTTTTTTCACCTTTATCGGCATTCTGACCAATCTCCTGTATCCACTAACCGGTAGCGCATCGCTCAAAGCTCAAAGGATGACCCGGTTTCGTTAAGTAAGGCAATCCGAAACAATAAGTAGTTTAGCATCACCGGGGATTGTGAACTCAGGTGCACGGGTCAAAACCGTAAATGAGTGCGGAAAACGGCACGTTGGCATCAGGATGCCGCGGAGATATGTGCCCCTTCCATTTCAGAAAAGATTAATATCTATGTCGTCTACTGGTACTGTGATGACGAGGTAGCCAAGCCCGGTATGGCGCTGGATTGCTAAACGTTTGAACAGGATTTTGTGCAAACATCCAGTGGTGCATCGCACCTCGGGGGTTCAAATCCCCCTCTCGTCGTGACGCTGTTCCATCGTTTCTGCGCTGTGGCAGGCACCGGAAACCACCACGGAATCTCTAAAATGTCGATCGGTGGGGACCTGCGGGTTTGCACCATGCGACGCGGCAGCCCATGCCGCACCAAACGCATAAAGCATAAATAGAGTGACATACCAGTTCACATCGAAAACTACAGTTCAAAAAAAGAGTTGAAATACATGGAAATTGATCTAAATAAAGCACTTCGAAAAACAATCAGATCCGGTAAAGTTCTCATCGGATCGAATACGTGTCTCGGCGCTGTGAAAAATAACAATGATCTGACGGTTGTGCTTGCTGCCAACTGTCCGTCCCACATACGATCGCAGATACACGATTCGGGCGTACCGATCATCGAGTATCCGGGAATGAGTGTGGATCTCGGAACTGCGTGCGGGAAACCGTTTACCATTGCCGCGATGGCGATCATCGACCCCGGCGATTCAAACATCATGACGGTCTTCGATTCGGAGGAAGAAACGCCGTCCGAAGAGGCACCTGACGAACTTGAGGGATAGGCGTGGGTGAAATCAAACTCACCACCGAGGGTATCAGGTACATTGCACTCTTCGAGAGTCTTACAGGCGCTGTTGCACGCGACTGTATCGACGACGGGGACCGGATACTCTGTGTGGTACAAAATGGCGATATGGGGCTTGCAATCGGGCGCGATGGCGAACATGTCAAACGTGCCAGCAAATCAGCGGGCAAGCATATCGAAGTTGTGGAGTACTCAGACGACCTTGCCGCGTTTATGAAGAACGTGACCCAGCCGGCAAATATGGTTGGGATCGAGTCGGTTGTGCGCGGTGGCAGGCGGATCGTGTATGTGGATGTACCCGCGGATCAGAAGGGGCTTGCAATCGGGAAGGATGGCAGAAACATCGAGAAGATGCGGCTGCTTGCACATCGGCATCATGACATCGACGATGTGATCATCAGATAATGTTTAAGTTTGAAACCGATCAAATGGTGACTATATGAGTAAAGGAAAATACGCTGCCCGCAAACTGCGGAAGGATCGACAGAAAGCCAGATGGAGTGATCATAATTACAGCAGCCGCACTCTCCGCCTGAATATCAAGGCAGACCCACTCGTCGGCGCTCCGCAGGGACGTGGAATCGTCCTGCAGAAAGTCGGTATCGAGGCAAAACAGCCGAATTCTGCGATACGCAAGTGTGTCAGGATACAACTGGTTAAAAACGGAAAGCAGGTTACTGCGTTTTGCCCGGGCGACGGCGCTATCAATTTCATCGATGAGCATGATGAGGTGACTGTCGAGCGTATCGGTGGTCGGATGCACGGCGCCAAAGGCGACCTGCCAGGTGTCAGGTTCAAGGTGACCGCGGTAAACGACGTGTCGTTGCATGAAATGGTTATCGGGCGTAGAGAGAAGCCACTCAGGTGATCTTGGATGACTGAACAACTGTTATTTGATAAATGGGACCTCTCAGAGGTTGAAAGCATGGATCTGGGCACCAGGAGATACATCAACTTAAGCCCGAGAATCGTGCTACATACCGGTGGCAAACATGCTAACCAGCAGTTCAATAAATCCGACATGCCGATCGTTGAGCGGCTGATCAATCGGATTATGCGAGAGGAAGCGAACAGCGGCAAAAAGCAGATAGCTTACAGGGTCGTCAGGTCTGCCTTCGAGATTATCCACGATAAAACGAAGAAAAATCCGGTTCAGATCCTTGTTAATGCTATTGGAAATGCAGGACCTCGGGAGGAGGTTGTCCGTCTCAAATACGGTGGTATTGCCGTGCCAAAGGCTGTCGATACCGCGTCCCAGCGCAGGGTGGATATCGCGCTCAAGCTGATCACAAACGGTGCACACCGGGCTGCATTCAAGAGCCGGCGATCCATAGAGAACTGTCTCGCAGACGAAATCATGGCTGCTGCATCGTATGATGTCAGGTGCCACTCGATAAATCAGAAACAGAGCATCGAACGGGTTGCAAAGTCTGCGCGATAATTAATTAGCATGTGTTTAGCTGAGGCGAAAAAATTAGCTAAACACATACATTAATTGTAATAGGGTGGCTGTGGCATAGCCGCGCTAACTGCCGCATACGGTCATACGCGGTGTTAGAGGCGCAGGGTCGCAAATCTTGCCGATCCTGGTGCTGCATTTTATTGGAGTGACCATTGAAGAGTCAAGAGTCGGTCAAAGGTCAGCGAGTGGATCATCATGGCAACGCACTACAAATTATGGATCAATGGTGAATGGGCGGAAGCAGAGTCCGGAAGCGTATTTTCGGTGATTAATCCGGCAACTGGGTCGGAATTTGCAACCGCATCCGCGGCAAAGCGCGTTGATGCACGAAAAGCGATCGATGCAGCACGTGATGCGTTTGACAATACGGACTGGAGCTCCAGTCCACCACTCAGAGCAAGCGTCCTGCAGAAAGCAGCGGATCTGCTCAGAAGGGACGTGGACATTCTTGCGCGCACCGAAACGCTGGACAACGGAATGCCGATTGGATGGGCGAAGCGATTCGTTCTGGACACCGCAGACTTCTTTGAGTATTTTGCAGGTCTCACGAGACCGCTTGAGGAGCAACTCGATGAGCACAGCACGGTCTTCTACGAGCCGGTCGGTGTTGCGGCAGGGATCGTCCCGTGGAACCTGCCGCTCAAGATGGCATCATGGAAGGTCGCGCCAGCGCTTGCCGCAGGAGATACAGTCGTGCTCAAGCCGTCGAGCCAGACCCCGCTTACAACGCTAAAACTCGGCGAGATATTCCATCTGGCAGGATGTCCGGACGGTGTGATGAACGTGATCGCAGGGCAGGGGAGCGTGGTAGGGGCAGAGCTTGCAGGCAGCACAAAGGTCGATAAGGTTGCGTTCACCGGCGGAACCGAGACTGGAAAAGAGGTTATGCGGCTCGCATCAGCGAACCTTAAGAAGATCACACTCGAATGCGGCGGAAAGTCTGCAAATATCATCCTTGAGGATGCGGACATCGCAAAAGCAGTGAAAGGAGCGGTCTTTGCAATCTTCTTTAACGCAGGACAGGTCTGCACAGCAGGTTCGAGGCTGCTTTTGCCAGAGCGCATCCACGACCGGTTCATGGAGCATTTAATCCGGGAAACCGAAAAGCTGAGAATCGGGGACGGATTCGACGATCCTGACATGGGACCTGTGATCAGTGCCGGACAGCTGGAAAATGACCTTGAATATATCAGATACGGGATCCGGGATGGTGCAAAACTTGTTTCCGGTGGAAAACGTCTTGATATAGGGGCTGGAGGGGTCAGCGGTTTCTTTGTCGAGCCGACAGTATTTGACGACGTTGCGCCTGACATGCGCATAGCGCAGGAAGAGATCTTCGGACCTGTGCTATCTGTGCTCACGTACGGCGATGAGGACGAGGCTATCGAGATTGCAAACGGCACAAAGTATGGGCTTGCCGGAGCGGTCTGGTCAAAGGATATACCACACGCAAAGCAGGTTGCAAGCCGCATTGCGGCAGGAACCGTGTGGATAAACACGTACCACGGCGCACCCAAACATGCGCCGTTTGGTGGGTATAAGGAGAGCGGGATCGGCAGGGAACTTGGGATGCACGGGCTTCGGGAATACCTCGAAGTGAAGCACATAATGGTTGGGTGATGGTGGATAAGGAGTACTTTTTTATGCCTTGTCGCAGATAAGTTAGTGTAATGTGTGCAAAGATTATGGTAGTAGATGATGAACCGGATACTGTTGATCTGGTCGCACTTGTGCTTACAAATGAGGGGCACGAGATCATCCCTGCGTATAATGGCAAGACGGCACTGGACAAACTCAAGGGGGAAGAGAAGCCTGATCTGATTTTGCTGGACATTATGATGCCGGATATCGATGGCTGGGGGGTATATCAGGCAATCCGTAAAAACGATGATACAAAACACATTCCAGTGATAATGCTCACATCTAAGTCGCAGTCCATCGATAAGATGATCGGTCTTCACGTTGTTGGCGTTGATGGATATATCACCAAACCATTCGGTCGCAAGGAACTGCTCAATGGTGTAAAAAAGCACCTGAAAGGCGCAAACGAGAATAACTGAGATGGAATACCAAGCCGGCTGCATCGGCAGGATATTTGTCGCACGGATCGACCATGGCGAGGATCTGCTTGCTGAACTCGAGGGACTTGCAAAGCTGGAAGATATCAGGCAGGCGTTCTTCATCCGGATTGGAGCGGTCAAGGACATGCGTCTCGTAACAGGACCGAAAAGAGACATAGTTCCGCCGGATCCGATCTGGTCATCAATCACGGATGTGCAGGAGATACTTGGCGTTGGGAACATTCTCCGGCAGGACGATGATCTGCCTGCCATACACCTCCATGCAGCTCTTGGCAGGGACGCGGCTACACGCGTGGGATGCCTGCGAGAGCGGGTTTCGGTGTACCTCACAGTTGAGGCATTCATCATCGAGATGACTGATGTGACCGGTGCCGGCACCATGGTGGAGCGCATCCGGGATGGTGCACTCGGGATTGCCCGAATGTCGATTAGCGGTCGTTTGCCAGAAACATTAATGTAGCAGCATCAATAATAGAATAATCAATTAAAATCGGAGGTGTGGATGTATGAGGTACCTGTATCAGGATTCTGTTGAACTGTCAGTACAACGGGACTATATCAAAGATCTGGAACAACTGCTGGGCGTGATCGGGGATTCATGCCCGAAAGAGAGTGCTGTCATATCAGCCAAGAAAGAGCTTGAAAACATAGACCGCGCGAGGGATCAACGGATCTCCCGGTTAAAGGTGTTTGAAAGCAACCTCGGTGCGCAGTTGAATACCATGATCGCAGATGACGACGCCGACATCCTGGATGCCTGCAAAGAAGCGATCACAGAGACGTGCGGAACGTGCGTGCGCCAGCAGACCAAAAAACTTGACTCACAGTTCGATTCGAGGACCAAG
>DAOWIV010000068.1 GCA_030640725.1 Methanosarcinales archaeon
CCCGAAACACCTCCCGCTCTGCCTGAGATACGATATCCCCTTTGGTCGTTGCGACCAAAGGGGATATCGTATCTCAGGCAGAGCGGGAGGTGTTTCGGGAGCGCATTATGGAGGCGAATCCAAAATGCACTATTATTGAGGCGAACGGTCTCACAGGGCAGGGCGCATCCGAACTCGGGAACGCGATGATGTTACATGCGCCAGAGATCAGTGGTGGCGATGACGGGGGTGACCGCGAAAATGGAAGTGCGGCGATGCGCCTCCGGCACAATGCACCGTTTGCGGTCTGTACGCTGTGTACGGGTGAGATGCGGGTCGCAAAAAGGCATCACATCGGAGTTCTGCGGCATATCGACGGTTTCATGGAATATAAGGGCGAATAGATGGTGTGGCTGGCGCGGTTTTGTAGCTCGTCTTCTGCAATCGATCTGTGAACCGGAAGCAACAGTGCCCAAAAACCTTTCACGTACCTTATATCTTTGAAATTGTCATCTTCCTGTCCCTGACCGTAAAATCAACCGCTGTACCGGCGCCGATCGATAGCGCATCTGCAATCGCCCCCAAAAATCCCCGCAGCCACACATCATCCACCAAACATCCAGATTCTCTACCTCTCGTGCATGTTTCTCGATAAACGCACGCCTCGGCTCGGGCAGCAGCTCCCATCAGGATCGTGAACATCCTGTCAGCCGCAATCGCCCTCAATCGTCGCCTGCTGCATTGTTCCGCGTCTCAGGATCCATCGTCGTCTCCCAGAGCTGCGACGGGTTCATCTCGCCGAGACCAATGTATCACTGCACAGTGATACCGTCTTTCCCGAGTTCCTCCCGTATCGCATCCAGTTCATTGTCTGTCGAACGTTATATTGCCTGATTCCCCCATTCTTGACCTGACAAAGGGGCCGCTGTTCGATATAGGAACATCCCGCCTCATCATGCCAAAACCCTCCTCCCTATGTCGCTACAGAGATCCGGCAGCAGCTCTACGCACTGCTTTCTGTCGATCCGTCATCTTGTACATCGACCGTTCCAGTCGTACAAAAAAGTATTATACTAAAAAGTACGATTACTTATCATGAGATTTTATAACCGGCAGGAAGAAGTCGCTGTGATCAAAAACCTATCAGCCCTCAGTGAAAAACATGCACACATGCTTGTCATTTATGGCAGGCGTCGGGTTGGGAAGACGCGGCTCGTTCTGGAATCTCTTGAACCAATGTATTTTTTTGTGGATAAGAAGACCAGCGCTCTGCTGCTAAAAGAATTCTCCGAGATTGTAAGGGTAAACTCCGGCAGTTTCGTTCCTGATTTTTCCAATTGGGATGATTTCATAAGGTTTTTGTTTGAGCATTCGAAAGATAGGCATCTTATTGTGGTCTTCGACGAATTCCAGAACTTCCGAGCGGTTGATCCTGCCATATTCTCCATATTCCAGAAGTACTGGGATAGTTATTCGGATACTTCGCGTATACTCCTGATCTTTATGGGTTCATACATCGGACTGATGAAAAAAATATTTATAGACGAAAAAGAGCCGCTATACGGAAGATCTACTGCTAAAATCGATCTTAAACCTCTAAACTACAGGTGGGTTAGAAAGATATGCATAGACCTGGGATTTAAAAGCGAAGAAGATATTGTAAAGATATATTCTACACTGGGTGGCACTCCACGGTACTATCAGCTGATGGAAAGTTACGGGCTTGACGGTTACGAAAGCGTTCTGAAATCCATGATCTTCGGCAAGAACGCGCTGCTGCAGGACGAGGTCAGGCAGACTCTGATAAATGAGTTCGGAAAAAACTATACCACTTATTTCTCGATACTTGAGGCAGCATCACTCGGAAAGAACACCTTAAAAGAGATTTCAGACACCACAGGCATTTCGATGAATAGTCTTGGCAAATACTTAAACGAACTTGCCAGCACATTCGATATCATTGAGCGGAGAGAACCGCTCCTGGGTGGAAAAAAGATGGGGCGGTACTTCATAAAGGATAATATAGTGCGTTTCTGGTTCAGATTTGTGAACCCGAACATCTCCTTTTTAGAATCGGGTAGATATGAGCTCGCACTGGAACAAACGATATCATATCTGCCGTCCTTTGTTGGCAGGGTTTTTGAAGACATCGCAACAGAGATCGCTCTTGATAACCTGCCTTTCAAGGCGTCCGGGATCGGTAGGTGGTGGAACCGGCGAGGGGATGAAATAGACTTGGTGGCGGTCAATGAACAGACCAGGGAAATACTGTTCGGAGAGGTTAAATGGACGAATAAAACGGCTGGATGTGGCATCATGGAGTGTCTAAAGAAGAAAAAAGATCTGGTGAAGTGGCATAATGGAGAGAGGAATGAATATTATCTTGTAGTTTCTAAAAGCGGATTTACTCCTGAATTAAGGGAAATTATGGATTCTGTTGGGGTGATCGGGTGGGATATGCAGGATATCGCACGGATGGCGGATCTGTAGAGTGTTTGTGCGTGCCATGGTGGATGCAGTCACCGGACGACTGATGGTTCAAACATCTGGGTTCGGAGGCTTTTTGTGCGTGCGCCCCTGTGGGCCGCCGTCCTGACATGTGACCTCAACCACCTTCTTCTTCCGGCTCAAGCGAAGCAAAGTATTCCAGAAGCAGCCTGTGCACGAAGATGTACCCGCCGCCCACCTTGCGCAGGAAGATGCGCCCGGCTGCGTAGTCGAGGAAGCGGACGTAGTTCAGCGGCGCAAAGCCGTTTTGCCAGAGCATGATGCGCAGGACGAGATGCTGGATGCAGGCGCGACCGCCGAATGCCAGTCCACCGGACAGCCCTAATACCGCCAACCCGGAGAGTCCGAAGGAAAATCCGCTGAACCACCCAATGAACAGCCCGAAGAGCAG
>DAOWIV010000024.1 GCA_030640725.1 Methanosarcinales archaeon
ACATGCTGATGCCATATCTGTGGAAGGCAGCCCCGCGAATGTATTTTGTATCCATATCCCGAAGATCGCCGCACGTATCTGGGTACGCTCCTGCCAAGATTCGGCAATGTCGCTTATTCAGGGGCTGGCATGCTATCGCCGATCGCAAACGACCCCGAATTCAGGACGATTGGCACAGGCACGCGGATATTTCTCGGAGGCGCGAAAGGGTATGTGATCGGCAGCGGAACCCAGCACGACCCTGACAACCGTTTCGGAACACTGATGACGTGCGGCGATCTTCGGGATATGGATACAAAATACATTCGCGGGGCTGCCTTCCACAGATATGGCATCAGCATGTATGTCGGCGTCGGCGTCCCGATCCCGATCCTTGATGTGGATATTGCAGCCGCAGCAGGAGTTAGCGACGCCGAGCTTGTGACGAGCATTTATGACTACGGGATTCCGCGGCGAAACCGCCCTGTGCTCAGGGACATCACGTACGAGGAACTGAAGTCAGGGATCATCGATCTCGACGGCAAAGAGGTGCGGACTTCCCCGCTTTCGAGTTTTCATACCGCACGGATGATTGCAGACGAACTGAAAGACTGGATCATGGATGGTGAGTTCTTTGTGAGCAGCCCAGCCGGGCAGATCAGGACACACGGCACGGCAAAACCGATGCGGGAGATCCATGAGCAGCCGCTTGTGCGGGATGTGATGTCTGGACGGGTCAACACCATCGGCACGGATGTGGATATCAAACACATAGCCGAACTGATCACAGAGGGTAACTTCAACCACCTGCCAGTGGTCTCGGAGGACGGCGCCCTGATCGGGATCGTCACCTCGTGGGACATCTCAAAAGCGGTAGCCCACGGCGAGACCGGCGATGTCAGGAGTTCCATGACAACAAATGTGATCACGAGCACTCCTGATGAGCCTGTTGAGATTGCGGCGCGGAAGATGGAACGACACAAGATTTCGGCGCTTCCTGTGATCGATGAGGACCGGAAGGTCATCGGGATGGTCACGAGCGGAGATCTGAGCAAATTGCTGGTGCGGAGATGATGGTGATGATGGTGGTGCTAACATGAAGATGGTTATTCACATCTCATCAGCGGTTCACGATCCTGTGATCGCAAAGGTGATCCTCGACACCGGTGTCGCGATCAATGTGGATCGCGCAGACATCGATGCAACAAGCGGCGAGATCGTGCTCGAGGTGCCGGCAGATTCTTGCGCCCGCGTTGCAAGCGCATTTGAGCGGGAGGGTGCATCCGTCTCGGTGCTTGAGCATCCGATCATCCGGGATGACGACGAGTGCGTGCACTGCGGCGCATGTATCGGTATCTGCCCGGTTTCTGTCTTCTCGTTTGAGCCGGACTGGAGTGTTGCGATGGATGAATCAAAGTGTATCCAGTGCGGGACGTGTGTAACCGCTTGTCCGCACGGTGCGCTGGTGATCGAGACTGAATCAGAGTGAGGTTATGTTGCGATGCAAGGCAAATCAGATGATTTTCGCAAGGTAATCCGGGTCTTTATAGCATCGCCCGGCGATCTCGGAGAGGAACGCCGCCTTTTCCGTGATATTATTGATGAAGTGAACCGATTGAAAGCTCATGGGATGGGGATACAGTTAGAGCCGCTCGGATGGGAGGATACCCTGCCCGGAGTAGGACGTCCGCAGGGATTGATCAATAAGGATATCATAGGATGTGACTTGATGGTCATGCTGCTGTGGAAACGGTGGGGGGCGCCAACCGGAGAGTATTCATCAGGGTTTGAAGAGGAGTGTGAACTGGCAAAACGCCTGTATGAGAAACGTGGTAAGCCAGACATTATGCTCTATTTCCGTAAGATTCCAGATAATATGCTGGTAGACCCAGGCGAACAACTGCAGCGGGTTCTGAAGTTTAGAGAAAAGATCGAATCTGAAAGGAAATTTCTATATTATCCCTATGGGGACAAAAATGAGTGGGAAAGGTTATTTAGGGGACATTTGGGTCGGTGGCTCGATGGACTCACGCTTGATGATCCCCAGACTGAAGTTATCGAATATCAGAGAATACGCAGGGAATTGGAGAATAAGATTCAAAAATCTATGGCTGAACTTGAGACCGAAAAGCAGAAAAGTCAAATAAGAGATTTCGCACTGAAATTAAGGCAGATTCGGGACAGAGATGGATGAGTCGAAGTTGCACATGCCCGCATGGCGCGCTCCGGATCGCGTCTGAGTAGATTACAGATGATTGAGGAGAAAATCCAATGGAACCAACATTATTCAAAGAAGTGACATACCCCCTATCCCTACTGATCGCAAAGCTCGGCATCGGAGAGATTGGTCTCCCCGATATTCAACGCCCTTTTGTATGGAAACCAGCCAAGGTCAGGGATCTATTTGATTCAATGTACAAAGGCTTCCCAGTGGGCTATCTACTATTTTGGGAAGCGAACCCTGATAGTTACAGACCAATCGGCACGGATACGAAACAGAAGGTTCCCCGATTGCTCATCGTTGATGGACAGCAGCGACTGGTATCGCTTTATACAGTCTTCAAAGAAGTGCCTGTGGTGTGGCGAGATTATTCTGAACGTAAAATTTCTATCGCCTTCCGACCCAAAGATCAGGTCTTTGAGGTAACAGATGCCGCCATTCGGCGTGATCCCGAGTTTATCCCAGACATCAGCCAAATCTGGTCAGACGACAAATCTCTCTTCCGGTTCACAAACGAGTTTATAGAGAAGTTGCGCCAGAGTCGACAGGTGACTGATGACGAGGAGAAGGATATAGAAAATACCATCAGTCGATTGAATGACTTGAGGAGTTATCCTTTCACAGCCCTTGAACTGTCCTCAGCGGTAGATGAAGAGCAGATAGCAGAGGTGTTTGTACGAATCAACAGCCAAGGAACGACCTTGAAACAAGCCGACTTTATCTTGACGCTGATGTCGGTATTCTGGGACGAGGGGAGAAGCCAACTGGAAGACTTCTGTCGCGCCGCACGCCAACCATCCAGAGGCGATCCTTCCCCCTACAACCACATCATTCAGCCTGACCCTGATCAGATCTTGAGAGTTGCAGTAGGCTTGGGATTCAGACGGGCAAGGCTACATCATGTCTACTCTATCCTGCGGGGTAAAGATATGGAGACCGAACAGTTTTCAGACGAACGCCGTATAGAACAATTCAAGGTACTGAAAGAGGCTCAGTCAGTGGTGCTCGATCTGCAAAACTGGAGTGAATTCCTGAAAACTATCATGAGAGCCGGTTTTCGCAGTGCAAAAATGATCAGTTCGAATGTCGCCCTGCTCTATAGCTATGCCATGTTTCTGATCGGCAAACGTGATTTTCAGTTAAAGCCACACGAACTTCGTAGCGTGATCGCTCGCTGGTTCTTTATGACCTCGCTGACCGGACGTTACACGGGCTCGCCTGAAACCGTGATGGAAGCAGATTTCGCACATTTGCGCTCCATTTCTGATAGTGCAGGGTTTGTCAAGACTCTGGATCAGATCATCACTGACACCCTTACCGAGGATTTCTGGAATATCACTCTACCAAATAATCTTGCCACGACTTCGGCACGCAGTCCACCGCTCTTCGCTTATTACGCATCCTTAAATCTGTTGGATGCGCGTGTCCTCTTCTCAGAAATGAGGGTTGCAGAACTGCTCGACCCCACCCTCCATGCAAGAAAGTCCGCAATCGAGCGACACCATCTCTTTCCCAAAAATTACCTGAAAAAGCTGGGAATCACCGCGATCAGGGATACGAACCAGATTGCAAATTATGCACTGGTCGAATGGTCAGATAACATCGACATCTCCGATTTATCTCCTGCAGAGTACTTCCCTCGATACATGGCGCGTCCACCAGATGATAAAATGAAAGAGATGTGCTATTGGCACGCTCTACCGAATAGCTGGGAGGAGATGGATTACAACGATTTTTTATCTGTTCGTCGAAAAGCAATTGCCGGAGTGATTCGTGATGGATTTAATCGGTTGTGACGACCACCCCAAAGCAAGAACGGGTATGACGAATCAAAGTGCATCCAGTGCGGGACGTGTGTAACCGCTTGTCCGCACGGTGCGCTGGTGATCGAGATCGAAGCGGAGGGAGGTGTTGTGCCTCAGAATTAATATCTGGTATATGGGTAAAATCGATATGCAGCAT
>DAOWIV010000274.1 GCA_030640725.1 Methanosarcinales archaeon
CACCACGAGATAGACCGTGCCGACCATCAGGAGCGCTGCGGCGAACCCTTCGAGCGTCTGGAGCTGAGCGCGATTGTCACGCAACATTGACCCGACGATTGATCCAACGAGGCGCATCAGGGTGCTGGTACGGGTACAGGTACCGGTGGATTGCGCACGTTCATCGCGCAACCTATCCCCACCCGGAGGGCAGTTTTTACTCGATTTTTTGGGAAAAAATCGTGGGAAAAAATCGCTTACCATATACACACCACCAGCTTTGCAGACGGCATCGAGATATTGCCCACAGAATCGCCCCAGTCAGACCGGTTGACCCACATATACGACACATTGCACCATGCAGCGTTTATTGTGATGTTATTGGAGTCGCAGAGATAGCTATCGATCACAGTCTTGTTAAATGCGTGCCAGCCAGCAACATAGAGACCGGAGATGCCTGATTCGTTGTGTTTATTGATAACTGATACATTGTTGTGCTTGGTATTGTTCAAAGTAACATTCACCCGGGCGTCTGCTGTCTGGTTTGCTTCACGAAAGTCCCCTGGTCCGACCCTGATCACAAACGAACTCAGTTCGGGCAATATCAGGTTGACGCTCGATGTGTTGGCAGTGGCATTGAGATTCAGGCAACTGGCTTCGGAGTCGCCCTCGATAGCCACCAGCCGTTCCATCTTCTCGACTTCTGTTGTTTCCGGGATCAGGTTACCAATGCAGAGCGCGGGACGGGTGTTGTTTGGTATAAACATAGGCTCTGCGGTCGTGCCGTTCAGGTACTGTAGCGAGATATTGTATGCGTAAATCCTGGTGATGTTCAGCCCGAGCCGGTCCCTGATCCAGTTATGCGTCGTCTGGTTCGTGTATGTCAGGTTCAGCGCTTTTATTTTATTTTCGCTCAAAACACAGACCTTTCCGCGGTTCAGCAGTTCTGAAAAATTGCTCGGATTGTGCTTGTTTGCCGCAAGCCCGATTCTACAGACATTATCGCGCGAAACATTCTCCCAGTCTGTGCCACTCTGACCGTTGCTGCTATCATCCCACCACCCTGCATCCTCCACAAGAATCATGCTCGTGCGGTATGCAACCGGCTGGAGATCGGTGCTCTGGGTCTGGAATGGTGCGAAAATCGAAGGAATCTGCACCATGAGGTACGTAAGTGTGAGCATAAATATCACAACTCCGGTCAGGAAGTCGATGCTGCTCTGGGCACCCTCATCCGAATGCAAACGCCAAACTCCACCACTTTCCCACATCGTGGTTATAATATGACCGCGCGACTATTAAATATTTGGGATCGGTTAATAAACGCCTCACAAAACCATTCACTTATCCATGATCGCATGTACCCTGCTTGCCCACGCTTCGAGTTGTACGCGCTCATCGCTCCCATGAATCAGGTTTATGTCGGTCTCGGCAAGGTGCATCGCAAGCCTCGCTGCCAGTTTACTGTCAAATCCCTTATCCTCTGTGACCCTGCGCAGTTGCTCTGCAATATCCGCACCGCTTTCCCCCATCAGCAGTTTGTCGATCTGTTTTCTCGCCGCTTTGAAATCCCCTGCCATCGCCGCATGTAGCAGTTGCTCGACATCCTTTGGGGTGTGCTCGAGATTGATCTCGTAGATCGTGTTCGCATCGATCGTGCTATGCGCCATGCTTGCGATCTGGAGCGTCATGATCGCGCACGCAAGGTCGCCCTGCGCGTAGTATGCGATCGCCTGTGCCCCGTCACCAGTGATGGAGACCTTCTCAGCTTCTGCTATCCGCCGGACCTGCGAGGCGACCGCATCGCTGCTTGCACGGTCAAAGAACAGGTTCAACCCTCTTGATCGCAGCGGCGGTATCAGCCGGGGCAGATGCGTGGCAGACAGGACGAATCTGCACGTCGCCGAGTATTTCTCCATGATCCTCCTGAGCGCATGTTGCGCATCCGAGCTTAATGCCTCTGCACTGTCGATGAACACCATCCGGAAATCGGCATCGAGGGAAGCCATGCCCGCATATTCGTTGATAACATCCTTAAATACACCGATTACGGTGTTGCGTATCTTTTTAGGATCATCAGTCCCGATAATCCTGGTGAATCGTGGATCAGATACGAGATATTTCTTTCCCCGGTCAAAGAAGTCGGATGCATCGAATATGGCGAGGTTGTTCGCCCACAGGTCTCCGTAGAGCATTTTCGCCAGAACAAGCACCGTAGATCTCTTTCCCGTGTTCTTTTCCCCGTACAATACCAGATGCGGGAGATTGTTCGATTCGATCAGACGTAACAGGTTGGATTTGACGTGTTCGTGCCCAACGATCTCATCGAACGTCTTTGGTCGGTATTTCTCGGTCCAGATCACCGGTTCCATGCTCTCTCAGATTGGTCGCGCTGGTATTAAAATGATGGCTGACCTTATAATGATCCATAGAATAATCCATGAGTGGTTCATGAGATGGTTCACGAGAGGATTCATGTGATGCCCCATAGAATGATAGCAAATCTACCAGAAAGGAAGAGACAATCATGGAATCAATAACAGGCAAAGTGCTGCGGACATTTCCGCAGGATAC
>DAOWIV010000124.1 GCA_030640725.1 Methanosarcinales archaeon
ATACGACACCTGACCATGCCTATAAAAATCGCAGTTTGTGCCGTGTGCCCGAGTATACATGCAACGCGAATTATCAAGGCGCCTCTGTTTCCCCGATCTCTACTTCCCCTTGCCCTTTCCATTGCGACACGATCTCCCTGATTGCGTCCTGTAGTGCCTCTTTGTTATCATGCTGCAAAGCGATCTCGTTTAACTTGTCCTCTGGCAGCCCCTCCATCTGCCGGGCGAGTCTGATCATGTTCGGGATTGCACGAACCACGTTATCGACTATTGTGATGGTTGCAGCCTCCGCGGTTCTTGACAGCGGGTTCAGGTCGATTGTGATCACCGACTTTCCCATGCTGGCGAGCGCCTGGCACCGGTCCCCGTCTTCAAGCGGCACCAGCACCGCGTCTGCGGCATGGATGCCATCCGCGCAGACCTGAGATCTCGCATGATCGAGTGGGAGCGACGCATCAGGGTGCTCGCCAAGAATCTCGTGTGCGGACGTGCCGTGCGCACGCAGATGATCGGCGATCGCACGTACCCGGTTCTCGGTCCGGTAAAAGAGGTTTATCTCGATCTGCGCACCCGTAACCCGGCTCAACTCAATGATCTCGTCTGGCACCAGCGCTGCCACATTGCCATTTACAGAGAGCACGGGGCGCTTTGCAGCAAGCAGCAGGGCTGCGGCTGCCCGGCTTGCGCGAATCGCAGAGCCGATGGTGCGCTCGCCAAGCAGGTAGTCAAACGCCTCGCCGCGTCCGTGTGCGATCAAACCCTCCTGTGAGGTGATGCCCGCCCTGACACCTGCAACCAGACGCTCCCGTATCAGGAGGGACTGGTATCGCGGGTGGCTTTCCGGGGCGGTCATGTTCGTTTGTTCCTTGCAGGTTCCTTATCAGTTCTTCGGTCAAATCAGCGCTTTCGCCACCCTGACACGAGCCTTACCACCTACCGAGACAATCTATATATGCCCGATAACACACACAAGCTCACAACAACCAGAAAGGTGATGAACGATCGAGGTTTCACTCGTACTCCCGGCATACAACGAAGCAGAGAGACTAAAGGACACTGTAACAAAGACGGCGGATGTTTTAAGTAAAACAACCTCCTCCTTTGAGATTATTATTGCAGAAGACGGGGCAACTGACGGAACAGATAAAATTGCTGAGATGCTGGCATCCGACTATCCTTATGTAGTGCATCTGCACTCTGATGAGCGGCTGGGTCGTGGAACTGCGCTCAATCGTGCATTCAAATCATCTCGCGGCGACATTCTTGCTTATATCGATGTTGATCTTGCAACTGACATGTTGCACCTCTCAGAACTGATCGATCAGATACGAAGCGGATACGATCTTGCGACCGGGTCGCGCATGATGCCTGAGAGCGATGCCGTGCGATCGGCAAAACGCGGGATTGCAAGCAAGGGATTTAATTTTCTGGTGCGAATGATGCTTGGATCCAAATTATACGACCACCAGTGTGGATTCAAGGCGTTTAAGCGGAGTGCGCTCCTTGATCTGCTGGATCAGGTTCGGGATGGGCACTGGTTCTGGGATACCGAGATTCTGGTCCGGGCACAGCGAGCCGGTTATGCGGTGGCAGAGTTCCCGATCAGGTGGCGACCCGGGAGTTCTACCAAGGTCGATATGAAGAGGGATGTGGTTGGGATGGGCTCGGCGATTATCAGGTTGCGGCTGGAGTTTGGATTTAGATGAAAATAAAAAGACGCAGCATCATCATAACCTCGTTTCTCGCGGTTTTAATCCTGTTCCTGATAATGAAACTGGTTGGAAGTGATGATGTCATAGATGCGCTTCGCACCGCATCCCCTGCAATAATAGCACTCTCCATACCGATCTACCTGATCTCCTGGCCCCTACGTGGCATGAGGTACCAGCGGATTCTCATGCAGGCAGGGTATAAATATGACCTGAACTTTCTGGTCGGCTGCATCGCATTGAGCCAGTCTGCAAACGTGATTCTTCCAGCCCGCATTGGTGACATAACCCGTGCATACCTGCTTAAGAAGATGAAAAAAATTCAGCTAACCACAGCCTTATCCTCGCTTGCCGTCGAGCGGATCTTCGACATCCTTGCAATCGCCCTGATCGGCGCGCTTGCCCTTATATGCATTCGCGGATTGCTGATCGACCGGTGGATCACTAATGTCCTTGCCTTCGCAGGGATTCTCCTGACAGTCACATTCGTACTACTTGTCCTGTCCCTGAAGATCCGCACAAAAATCGGCGGGGTGGTGATGGGGTTTGTCCGTGAGATCGCAGGTGTGTCCACCAATCCGGGCGCCTTTCTCACCATTCTTGCAGGCTCGCTGCTGGTCTGGCTCGTTGATATTATCACGTGCTTTGTGATCATGAGCGCGTTTCCGATGGACATCTCGCTTACCAGAACCACCATGATTGCGGTCATCTTCCTTGCAATCGCAGTCGGGAACCTCACCAAGATATTCCCGATCACGCCCGGTGCTATAGGGACGTACGAGGCTGCACTGACTGCGATATTCAGTCTCGGCGGCATCGATCCGGGCATCGGATTTGCCACCGCCCTGATAGACCACGCGGTCAAGAACGCGGTGACCCTGATCTGCGGGGGCGCGTATCTCTCGCACTTTGGTCTGAGCTGGACGCGGCTGGTTGAGGTTAAGTAGGAATAGATGGCTAGCGCAATACTTGCGCCGTTTTGCCCCCGGCTTTCAGGCTTTGGTCTTGTGCCCCGGCTCTTTTCCTGCACACGGATGCTCCCCGGTTGTGCAGAAGTCTTCGAAATGTTTAAGCCACTGTGGATACTCTGGTGCGTTTTTTACAAAAATAACCAGATTTTTGATCTGGGTTGTTGTTATCGCATGTAATTCATGCTCCATTGTGCAGGCATCCTTGTCCGCAATCTTTTCAGGGACATTTATAATCTCTAAGAACGCTTTTATGATATCATGCCGCTCTTTTACGATTATTGCAATCGCTCTCCCCTCTCCCGTCAGTGACACGCCATCATATTTTCTGTATTCGACCAGGTCCTTCTTATCGAGTCTGTTTACCATCTCGACAACGCTCGGCGGTCTCACGCCCAGAGTAACGGCGATATCCTTTATCCTGACATGCCCCTTCTCCTCGGTGATGTTAAGGATCGCTTCCAAATAATCCTCTGCTTTTCTGGACAGCATGATTAGTATTAGGGTAACCTACAATTTCAATCTTTCTACCATGCCCATGCCTTTCGAGGTCAGCGCATACACTGCCATCCCATGACCGGCATTCATGCCGCGGCACTGCTCACACAAACGTGAGGTTGAGCAGGAGCACCCCACCCCCACACCCTCCAGATACCCCTCATCTACCAGAAATTCGATCATCGCCAGAAGAGTGGACCGGTTCATATCCAGATCTCTGGCGATCGTATCGAGGGTGGTTCCATTCTCGATTCTTGACAGAACCTCCCCCATTCTGCTCACGATGAATTTCCACCCCTTGTTTCCCCGGATGCTCTCTTGCTGATGTAGTAGAGTACCACAAGCGAGAATGGCAACAGCAAGACCGCAGGCGCATAAGGCGGTGCGTACGCCGCAATAAAGTCCGGAAGCGTGTTGAACCATGGTCCTGCCTCTTCTTCCCAGCTCGGTATCGATTCCGAGATCATCGCAAAGATGTCACACCCTGCTACGACCCAGATCAGGATGCTTCCCATAGCAACCTTTGCAAACTGGTGGATATCATCAAAGTTCCTGATACCTGAAAGGTAGAAGAGTCCTGCAAAGAGCACGATGATCCCGCCCCAGCCGCCTCTGAATAGGTCGCCCGGTATCTCAAGGATCCCTCCATACGCCAACTCGCTTCCGCTGGCTGTTACGAGCAGGTCTGCAAGTCCGAATGCTATTGTTACGATACCGAGTATGGCGAAGTAGATCGCTCCACCGGAGGATTGTTCAGCCATCTATGCCACCCCCAGGAGTTTTCCTATCAGGTGTATCAGTCCACCATAAGTGAATACGACCACCGTAAGAACAGCCAGTGCTCCAAGCAACTCTTTCCAACCCTCTTTCAGCATCATCGCAAACGTTGCAACGCACGGGAAGTAGATCGAGACGAGCACGACGGCTGTGATCATCTGGTACGGAGTCAT
>DAOWIV010000234.1 GCA_030640725.1 Methanosarcinales archaeon
GTAGTTTTACAGGAAGCAAAAGATAGCTCAGAAATTGAAAATATTATTACTACTCAGGATGAATTATATAAAGCTCTTGCATCTCAAAAAAAACAACCTACACAAGTAAATGAAGTTATAAATTACAGAAAAGTCCATCAGAGATTCCACCACGCCAATCAGATTTTCAAAATCCGCTTTGCGCAGCACCACGTTCTCTTCTACCTCTTTTATTCTCACAACATTTACCATTTTATCACGTCCAACTTCTCATTTTATTCTGCGCGTCATAATTCTATCGCACCGGCTGCGGCTTGCAGGATCATGAGCGCATCGAGGGAGGTGACGCGCCCATCGCGGCTGACATCGGCTGCGTTGTCATGTGCGCCGCTGACTGCGATCCGGAGCGCGATCGCGGCGTCTGTGGGGGTGATCTGGTCGTCGCCATTGAGGTCGCCTTTCTTGCTCATTGGCAGGCTCGGACCGCCGTCATCCACGATCACGCCGTTTGCTGCAAGGTCATCATCACCGATACCACCGTCAGTTAACGTTATAACGATGATTCGATCCCCGTCATCATCGCTGACCGGAATCTGATACCAGTGAGGTGCAGCGTCATCCGGTGTCGGTCCATACTTCCAGTATTCCGTACCTGCTGGCACGTTTTCAGGAAACGCCATCGGAATGTTGACGCTCTCCCCACTGGAGATTCCTGTAACCTCAAAACTGAAGAATCCATAGACCGGATTCAGACTCTCGGGCACTTCTGGCATCGCATCCGGTGGGATTGTAGCAAGATTATCAATGGTGCCAGCGCTGTTGTCGAGATAGACCTCACCCATGCCTGTGGCAGACTCAACTGGTGTGCCTGCTGGCGCTTCTGAGAATGTGTATTCGGCGGAGTCTCCGCCCAGTATCTCACCAGTTCCTGCATCCTCGTACCAGCAGTTCCATCGATATGTTCCTGAATCGCCTCCAGCGAACTCGTAGATGTTCCACAACCAGTCATTTGCGGTTGCGTTCCAGACACCGTCGTAAAGCTGGATTTTTGTGTTCGAGAATAGCAGTTTGTCGATTCCGGGGTCGAAGTCCGGTTTATCATAATGCGCGTACCGGCAGGTTCCATCCGGCATGGTCATTGTGATGTATGTCTTTACGGTATGACTGGTACTGGTGCTGGTTATCACTTTGCCGTACAGGGTATCTCCCACTCTGAAACTGGTGGCTCTCTCTGTTGCGACTCCTGCGGGTGTGGTTTTGTTGAAGTACAGATCGAGATCGATCGGGGGATCGGTTTCAACCACGTAGGTGGGGTTTGATCCGATTTTCAGATGTATCGGGCTTGGGTCTGTTGAGAAGTTGGCGGTTCCGAGAACGTCCACTGTGAATGTTTGCGGCGATTCGGGGGATGCTGTGTATTCGTAGTTGGTGACCGCACCGGGATCAGCGGTGTCGATATACCACAGCACCGTTACGGTCTTTCCTGAATTATTAAAGACTCGTTGGTAGGTCGTTTTTCCGGGTTCTACGGATATGTCCTTGTTTTCTGCTTCGGATGGGGTTGTGCCGTGCAATGTGCTCACAACAGTATCGATCACCTGAATGGACTCTCTTGGTGTGATCGTCTCTTCATCACCAACACATGTGACATTGTACAGTCCGAAACCCTCTTCTGAGTCGTCCTTGAGATTGTAGATCACTGGCATCTCGATCCTGTTTGCAAACATGAGTGTCAACAGTCGGGCGTAGAGCGATGGCGTAGATGCTGGAGCGAATTCTGTGATCCATATCGGCTTTTCTCTGCCCTCTTTGCTCATGATAAGGTCTTCTACCATTTTTATATTCTCATCAAAGAACTCTGGATGCTCGTTCTCTGAATAATAATGTATGGCTATCTTATCCATGTAAAAATTGTTATTCTTGTTGCCGCCATTCGCTGTTATATTGTCGTACATCGCCTCAAGATATACGGTGTTGAATTCGCCTGTTTTGCCGCCCGAAAGGTCGCTTTCCATGCCAAGACCACTACCCATGACCACAGCGTCTTTGTTTGCGGCTTTTGCTGCGTTGTAAGCAGGGATGAGTCTCTTCTCAACGTAATCCTTCGGAGATCGGTGATCGTGATTTGGATTCACGGTTCTACCGTAATCTACCTCGTTACCCACCTCGAAATATCTGACCGATCTTATCAGTCCGGGCATGTCGTTTACCCCATCCCCATCATACCGCTCAACTATATAGTATATATAATCAGAGTACTGGATAGCGGTTATCGCATCGGACGATGCTATGTTATTATTATCCTGATTCAACACCATTAATAA
>DAOWIV010000211.1 GCA_030640725.1 Methanosarcinales archaeon
ATGACATTACCTGCAGGTTATGTCATGATTCATTCCATGATATTTCAATCAGGAACTGCACTTTTTGTCATATACAGCGACCTGGCGGACATACCATGCCGGATTATTACGAGATGGGGTATACGGATTGCATGTCCTGCCATGCGGACCCGCATTTTGAACCCGAGGCAGCAGCAGGCGGGAACTGCACTGACTGCCACTTAGAAGGCGGCACAAATGTAACTGCTGGTCTGCCAGTAATCAGTGAGAACGGTTTCTTCAATAGTTTTCACAAGAATATTACCGGAGATTTCAATGCTGCTAATTATTCTGACATATCCAGGGTCTGCTGGGGCTGCCACAATGACTACGAGCAGCAGCTGGTCGATCCAACACATTATAAGATCAAGCCCGACTGCACAGACTGTCACACAGATCCAGGTTCATGGAACTCTGCATACTTAAGCCCGCCCCAGACACTTGAGCACCAGCCCGACGGTATCGATATAATCACGCCAAATGCGAGCTGCACGATCTGCCACAACAGGTCACTGGTCGAGGGTATGCCGCCTGCTACATATATCAAAAACCAGACTCCCATGAACTTCATCTCGCACTACGGACGAAAGCGTTCCGACATGATCGAGATCGATGGCTCTGTTACGAACTGCTCGTACTGCCACTGCAACGAGACGAACATGTTCGCTGACACCTTCGAGAATGCAAACAACACAAACATCACACACGGCGGCGGCTACAGTGCAAACTGCACCGACTGCCACGGCTCTGGCAGGATACATGACGCGGCGCTGTGTGCCCCAATGATGACTCCGGGCGACAACTCGTTCTGCATGAACACCGCATGTCACGGCAACGACCGGAAGTCGTGGTTCATCGACAACACAGCATTCCTGACCGGCATTCATAAGATCCTAAACTGCACCGACTGCCATGCGCCGCTGCCGGTAGATGCTGCCGGAAGCGTGGGCGTGGGCGGCACGTACAACCGCTCATTCGCCGTGCCGGACGGTGTTAAGCGGCTGAACGTGACACTGAGCTGGGTAGCAGGGAGCCTTAACCTGACACTGGATGCAAACGGAACAACGATCAATTCATCCACAGCAGCAACCGATCAAAACGTCGATTACAACGAGAGCGGAGGCTACATACGCTATTCGATCACAAATCCTGCCACCGGAAGCTGGGTAGCCTGCATCTCAAACGTAAACGCAAGAACGAGCTTCGATCTTAGAATCGAGTTCATTCAGAAGCACCCGAAGACTGGCGAGTGTTTTGTAAACCCGTGCACCTCCTGCCACGTGACCGACGTCTCGTACAATGCGCCCCCTGTCGCAGAGCATATCACAAATGGAACCGCCTCCAGTGCCGACGTGTGGACGAATGCGAGCTGCACCGCCTGCCACGTGAACGATATTATCCTTCCGCATGGTCTCGGCGGTGCAGGTGTCAATACGAGCAACGAGGATGCAATGGTGGCGCATTACGGTGCGCATCTGAGATTTGACACGTCTGACTGTATCTCCTGCCACGAAGACGACGATATCAGCGTAAAATGGGGTGGTGCCAATGATCCAAGGAACTTTACGAGACACGAGACTGTGAGAGAGGTGCTTCGGACTGGCAAGGTCTGGAAACTGAAGAACGAGTACGAAATCACGGTAGGACCGATCAGTTCATCGGGAAGATGTGTCTGGATCAACCTGACGCACCATGGAGTGGTTGTGAAGGATGAACTGGTAACTGTCGGGAACAACTTCGAGTATGAGGTGAGAGACCTTGCAGAAATCGGGAATGCAACGATTTGCGACCTGACAGTCAGCAATATCTTTGCCGCAGGTATCTGGGGCGTTGTCACCTTCGATGGCACGGTTCTTGCATCCAGAATCCACATCGAGACTGAGAATGAGGATTGCTACGCGTGTCACATCTCAGGATACCGGTACGGGGCGGAGGATGGCGACGAGTACCTTGTGCTGCGAAACGACGGCGAGGACGTGACGATCGGCAGGATTCCGGTCAACTTCACGGAACGGGAGCACAGGATACACTGGGTCGGGCACGGGTGGGATCTCGGACATGGATATACGCTCATGGTCGCGGAAGTTGATCTCAAGGGCAGAAAGGCGCGTCTCGAGCTCAGACAGAACGATACGGTGCTCCAGAGCGAGGTTGTGCACGAAGGCGGAGTGTTTACGTACAATACGACGATACGTGACCGCAAAGGTCATGTAATCAATGATGTGACCGTGTTTCAGGTGCGGGTCGGGAAGGTGTTTCGGAGATGATCAAATCTCACGCTGTATTAGATAAGACACGAATGGCAAGAGGGGATGGATTCAATAACACCATTCGTGCCATTCACTTATCCGTACCATCCATTATAAATCTCATCCTATCACTTACACTCATCTCCGCATTCGTGATTACAGCCGCGCCGCTCACGCCGGCTGCGGAGAACGGGACCGAGATTGTCCAGCTCGAGGACGCACGGTTCATCTCGCCCGATCTATGGGTGGCTAATGCGAGCCGGACGTTTGGCGAGTACGATCTTGCCGATATCGCTGAAGGCACGTACATGACGCTTGGCGGCGAGCCTGCAACGTTTCATGTGAGTTCACTCCTGCACGGCGGATTCGGCGGCGACTGCCTTGGATGTCACCAGATCGGTGGGCTTGCGCCGCCTGATCTTCAGATCAACGAGACCGCATTTAGCAGTTCGGTTCACGCGGGTCTCAACCATAAGGCTATGTACAATGCGACGATGACAAGCCTTGCCAACCGTGCGTGCTGGGCATGTCACAGCAACCTGACAAGCGAAGGCATCGAGCCGACCGATCATCCTGACGAGTACTGGAATCCGTTGCCATGCGTCACATGCCACCGGGCAGGCAACTTCGAGGCTCCGGCGATCTACGAGCACTTCTACAAGGGCGGAAGCACGGCGGGAATCAGCATAAGGGTCGAGTGTGTCGAATGTCACCTGAACGGAACCGCTGATCACGACCGGATACCTGAGATGTCTGACGACGCCGAAGCCTCGCACTATGCAGCCCGCGACCACCTTCCTGCAACTGACAACTGCTCGATCTGCCACCAGGACGAGGAGGGCGGCGCTGACTTCGGGAGCGCGTCTCAGGTCTTTGCTCACGACAAAGCCGGGTCATGTGAGGACTGCCACGGACAGGTAGAGACGTTTCATGATCGTGAGCTTGTGATTCCCCCGGAACGGACGTGTGAGGCGTGCCACACGAGCGCGGATTCGGTTGAGAAATACGGGACCCCGGGACAGATCAAAACACACTATCCGGGCGCGCCGGGCGAGAGCGTGGACACGGTGATGATCGATGAGACCCTTGTCTGCGCAAAGTGCCACAATGTCACTGGCAAGGACGATGACCTGCACAGCAGAAGTCTCACACGGCACCTTAATGCAAATGAGGAGACTGCATATCGGGGATATTGCTTCGACTGCCACGCAGAAGGCGGCACGTTCCCGTATCAATCGCAGACCCTTATCGGCAAGCTGAGCCACGGCAAGGCTGCGGAATGCATGGCTGTGAACTGCATCGAGCCGTGCCACAACATAAGTGGCGTGAGCACGTTTCATGAGCCAACCGATGTCGTGAGCGGATATTTCGGGCTTGCACCAAGCGGCGCGGGTGCCGAGTGCATAGACTGCCATCCGACGCACATGCGGCTTGGCGAGTTCGGGGTGGATGAGGTTGAGTGTCTGGAGTGCCATCCCGGATACGATGTGGCACATTACTCTGATGCGATCGTTGCGGAGGTGAACAAGACATATACATGTGCACTCTGCCACAACGAGAAGGCGGATCAGTATCACAATCTCACCTACGTCTACGGAGAGGGCGAGACAACGGTGGATGAGTCCTGTTACGCATGTCATGCCCGTGACACGAACTTCACAGAGGTGCAGGCGCTGACTTATGGCACCGGCGAGGTGCGGGGTGGCGTCATGATCGCAGGAGCGGTGCGGGAGGTCGATGTGGAAGAAGCATTCACATGCACCGAATGCCACAACGTGACCGGAACACCATTTCATTACAGCCCGTATCCGCTCGGAAGCGCACAGGACCCTGGCTGGGCTGGCTGGGCGCCCGGTGAGCGCGTCAGGGACTGCAAGGACTGCCACACCAATTACGGCGACCTGCCGCCTTTTAATGCGACCGACATGAGCGGCACAGGTCATGGACACGAGGAGGACTGCTACGTCTGCCACGGCGGCAGGGACCCGGTCACATTCCACACCCTCGAGGTCTTTGATGTGATTTCGCACGTCGCAGAGATCTCGGTTACGCCTGATCACGTCCATGTTGGCGACTCCGCGGTGTTAAGCGCGAAGGTTGTGACCGGCTGGAAGATGGAGGTTCGGTATATTGAGTATTTCGTTGATATCATCGGCGAGAGGGGTGACGGGATGCCCCTCATGTTCACCCGTACCGAATACTACGGACAGGCTACCGTTGCGACAGCGACGATCAACACAACCGGGTGGTCAGAGGGCAGGCACACGATCTTTGTCCAGTCGCTTGACTCCCGCGGCGTATGGGGTGAGCCAGGGCTTGTGATGCTGACCGTGATGAAACCAGATGGTGCTCTCGCGGCAATCGTCCACCAGCGGGAGATCATCTTTGTGGGCACCGTCGGGCTCATCGTACTGATCATCGCGCTTCTGCACGGGATCAGGTGGAGGCGGATGAAATGATTATCGGAAGCGTGATGCTGAATCTGGCTTTCATCTGCGGGCTTGTTGCAGTGAGTTTGCTTACTTTATATGATTCAAAACGGTTCAAGTTAAAGCTAAAGCCTGATAAGGCAATCATAGTTGCAACACGGGCTGCATTCTTCTTTATGAGCATGGCGATGTTCACGATGGTGTGGCATTTCATTACCGGTGACTACAGTATCCTGTACGTGTGGCAGTACTGCAACAACGAGATGTCGCTGCCATATAAGATCGCCGCGGTCTTTGCAGGGCAGCAGGGCACGTACCTGCTCTGGGCATGGGCGTCGTTCTTCTTTGTCTGGCTCGTGACGGAAGAATACAGGTTCAGGAACCCGTTGCACCAGACGACAGGACTCATCGCGCTGGTGATATCGCTGTTTATACTTATGCTATGCATCATATCAGAGCCGTTCAAGCCGATTCTCGATATGATTGGCCACATCCCTGCCGATGGAAACGGGCTGAACCCGGTCTTTATCACGGTATGGCTGATTCTCCACCCATTTATCACATTCATCTCTTATGCAGCGACGATCATCCCTGCCTCGGCTGCGATAGCGCATCTGATCACGGGCATGAGGGGTTGGCACAGGATCTCGAAACAGTGGATCAGGGTCTCGTGGTTCGGTCTCTCGATATGCATGGCAACAGGCGGCGCATGGGCGTACAAACTCGTCGGATGGAACGGCTTCTGGAACTGGGACCCGGTGCAGACGGCAACGCTTGTTTTGTGGATGCTCATGACTGCGGCGGCGCATGTACTTGCCCGCTACAACGAAGGAAAGGAATATACTACCGCTGCACCAGTATTTACGATATTTTTGTTCATCGCAACCATATATGTAACACTGATCACCAGACATGGAATCATTCACTCGCTCCACGACTTTCCGGGCACGGAAACCGCGGGATTGCTGATCATGGGCATACTTGTCCTGTGCAGCATCACAATCGTGCTTAGTGCAATAAAGTTCGTGAGAGTCGTTGTAACGGGCACCCGGAAAAAATCCGTCTTTTCGCCACGCAACACCTTCCTCTGCACCATCATCCTGCTAATGCTCATCGC
>DAOWIV010000063.1 GCA_030640725.1 Methanosarcinales archaeon
AATATGAGGCTGACAAGTATGCTGCGCTATTGTGCGGACCAGATGCTGCTATCGGGATGCTTTCAAAAGTGCGTGACCAGGAGAGCTGGGACGCTAACCCATCACATGCTTCGCTCTTCATCGCAAATCCGCTTGCAGAAGACGAGATCTACAACACGCTCTTTTTCACTCGCCCGTCGATAGATGATAGAATAAAAAGATTAGAGGAGGTGGGATATTGATTCCGGAGTGGATGCGTGCCCTTGGCATCAGTTTCGTCTCGTACATGTCCGTACTCTTTGTGATAATCGTAGTGGTTACCTTTCATGCGAGGGACTTTGTTTTCGGGCGCGCGGCAGCCATCACAGCCGTGTACATGACTGCGCTGTTGATCTACTTCACAATTTTATTCGTGGTGTTCAAAAGAAAAGTGGGATCATTGTAGATTACTGATAACGACATCAGTAGCAGCTATTGGCTGGTGATGCGTGTTGTTGTTCTGTAGCATTATGTATGATTTGGGGGGCAGAGTTACGGCTCAAGTTGTGGCGGGGCGAAGTACACACCAAGTCACCAACTATTGCTTGCAATCGACAGATCCCCCGGTGAACTCGTATATCGAGGTCTGCCTCGTATCCGTCTTCAGGAGATTCGACAACCGTGCCCCGATCAGCCGGATCTTCCTTTCCCCGATGAACTCACCCACGAGATCCTTTGAGATGTTCTTGACCAGTTGCAGATCAGAACCCGGGAACCCGATACTCCTTGCCTTGTGTGTATCAACTCAACTTTGGAACCCCAAAAAACAGCCGCAGCCATTTGATTACCCTCGGAATCCCAAAATACCAAAGACTAAACCCAACCCAAAACCGCTATCATCCGACCCATCGAAACTCACCAAATTTCGCACTTATTCCACGTTGTATGGGTAAGGCTCCAGCTTCACATCGTACCGCGGCACCCCGATTTTCAAGATTCTGAATATCTCAGCCGACTCGATACTCATCTTTATCGGGCGATTCACGTAAAGTGGCTCTTCGCTATTTCATGTGGGTGGATAGAGTTAAAATATCTGATCAAAGATACATCTTGGTGATGAAATCTTGGACATTTCGATAACGACAGACGTTCTGCACTCGATACGTCATTCCTACTGTCTACTTCGGCAGATGTTATTGATATTGCGTTGCCCACACAAAACAGCGGAGAGCCAACAATCCCGCCCCTTTACCAGCACCAGCGCAACCGCCTGACAAGATAAACCGCTGCAATCGCCCCCGCCGCCTCCCACCCCTGAAGAGCAGGCGTCTGTGCTGTGCACCCGCCTCCGCGTCTATTTCCATCAGAAATATTGCTACACGCGTCGTTATGCGCATACCCGGGCACATCCGCCGTATAGACCATAGACACGTTTCTCTGACCTGTAAACGACTGTGCGGTTCTTGCAACCATCTTTGCATAGCCATAGTCCACGATCTTGCCCATCTGCGACGGTTCAAGTATCTTTGCGTGTTCATAAGCACTCACCGCCAGAATCGGCTCTGCTCCGCTCTCTCTTGCAGATATTATGGAGGATATCGCATCTCTTTCTGAATTATTCACTTTTTCATCGAGATCCTCTATTCCTATCAGTTCGATTGCGGTGTTCGCCTGCACCATCGCGTGTAGCGAATCATAGATCGCTCCGGCATAATATCCTGCGTGCAACTCACTTCTGGCGCGGGATAGATCATCTGCGGCACTCATGATCAGTGTTTTGCACCCGCCGGTCTCACTGATCAGAGCGTCTGCGTAGGCAAGCATCGACGCCGCCTGACTGTAGTACCTGCCTGCACGGTCCCGGATCAGATCGTCAGGGATCGCCGCCCCTGAGCCTGCGCAGGAGAGTGTCGCCCACCATTGCGCACACCGTGCCCGTTCCATCGAAAAAGCCAGCAGTTCGATCGCATCGCCAGCATATTCTGCCTTCTCTGCATCGTTCAGCTTCTCTCGTGCGATGCTCAACCTTGACTCGGCTGCACCAATCCCCTCAAGAACGCCGTTTTCCGATTTCGCATCATCTATGGCAAGTTCCGCATTTGATATTTCGTTTTCGACCTGCTCGATCCTATCAGCGATATATTCAGCCGGGTCACCCTCATCCGAAACAAGACACTCGGAGTACCATCTGATGTGCCGGAGGTTGATCATCGTGTTAAAACTCCGGCTCATCGACGCATAGTAGTTTTTGGCATCATAATCCGACTGTGCATCCTTAATTGCCAGAACCTGACTTTCAAGTGCGTCTCTGAACTCCGGATCGGCAACTGCATCGGTATCATCGTATTGCACCCTTGATTCGTCCAGCAATGTGGCGGCAAGCGGCTGCATCGCATCCATATAGGCGCTGGTCTGCACCTCGCCGGTCAGCAGCACATTTGGGATTTCATAGCCGGTATATATCCTGATAGCGTCTCTCAGGTCATCGATCTCCATGACGCGGATCCCCTGCACCTCTCCAAGCGAAATCATATCGATTGTGACCGAGTGTTCCTCGACCGTAACAAGAGAACCGTTTTGCTCGATGATATGCTCTGTTAGTGTTACATTTCCCTGCCCGGCTGGTATCAGGAAAGTATGGGCACCTTTCTCGGCGGAGGCGTTTAGTTTTGCAGATATTCCTCCAACCGCGCCGATTGAACAGTCCGGATTGATCATGCCAGTCATTACGACTCCCGGATCGATCGTCCAGTTCATGAGCGCTGCGACCGTTGCGACCGTCATCGCAGCGCCTGCCGAGGGTCCTCCGATCACGGGTGAGTCGGTATGGAGGACATAGAAGAAATCGCGGGTTTCAGGGTCGATACTGGTGATGTCGCATGCCACCATCGAGGATAATCGGGCAGACCCTTGCATATCGACCTGTGTGAACGGCGCAGTATCAACAAACACATGTCCTGTGCCGTTTGTGACCCATACCGTCAGATTCGTGAGCACGCCCACCTCGCCCTCTGATGTTGCGTATACTGCGGGAAGCGGGATAGAGACCTGCGCAGCCGACGCGTTTTGGGCGTGAGCCATCGATGAGGCGAGGATGAGCAGCACGAGCAGGATCGGAATCCTGGTCGGGATCGGGGTCGAGCATTTCTTTTCCATCGGGATTATTATCTCTTGCAACCGGCATAAGTCTTGTCTGACCGCGTTTCTGCAAGAGATCTCATCTCGTCACGCAGAAATATAAATGAGATGCTGCGGGAAGATTCCAGTGACCTGAAAACCCGGGCATCGCTCTACCCATAGTGATAAATCATCTCTCGCACAATTCGTTAACCAGATGGCAAAACATCTGATGATCCTTGGAACCGCATCCCACGTGGGGAAAAGCGTGCTTGTTGCCGCCCTGTGCCACATCTTCTCGAAAGACATGGTAGTTGCGCCGTTCAAGGCTCAAAACATGAGTCTGAACTCGTGGATCACAGAGGACGGCGGCGAAATCGGGATTGCGCAGGCGATACAGGCGTGGGCGGCTGGAATCGAGCCGACCGTGGATATGAACCCGGTTCTGCTGAAACCAAAGGGCGATCATATATCGCAGGTGGTCATCCTTGGCAGACCAGCGTATGACCGGAGAGCAGGGGATTACTACGAATCGATCGATGAGATATCCGGCGTCGTGGACGATGCGATCAAACGGCTCGAAGAGATGTACGATCTCATCGTTATAGAGGGCGCGGGGGGCGCAGCCGAGATCAACCTGTACGACCGTGACATTGTGAACATCGGAACTGCCAGATCAGCGAGACCACCGATTATTCTGGTCGGGGATATCGAGCGGGGCGGCGTATTCGCAAGCCTGTACGGGACGCTTGCCCTGCTTCCGGAAGATATCCGGGCGCTTGTCAAAGGATTCATCATTAACAAGTTTCGCGGCGATTACAGTATTCTTGCGCCTGGAATTTCTGAGATCGAGGAGATCACCGGACTACCGGTCTTCGGAGTCCTGCCTTATGTGAATATTGCGATCCCGTCTGAAGATTCGGTATCTATTCCGGACAAGATGGCACGTCATCACGATCACGATCGTAATCAGCACCATCATCATGATCATCAGCATCAGCATCATCCGATTGACATCATGGTCATACGTCTGCCACATATCTCAAATTTCACGGATTTTGAGCCTCTCGAAGCATTCGCAAACGTCAGATATCTCCCGCTTGATTCAAAACTCGGCGATCCTGACCTGATTATCGTCCCCGGGACAAAGAACACGACTGCCGACCTTAGGGAGATGCGGGCGCATGGAATGGACAAGCAGATCACCGATGCGGCGGGCCGGGGGACTCCGGTCATCGGGATATGCGGCGGGTACCAGATGCTCGGGCGTACGATCACTGATTGCGGGTTTGAGGACTGCGAGACCGAGATTGCGGGCATGGGGCTCCTTGATGTGACAACGACATTTGAGCGATACGAGAAGCAGACACGGCAGGTCACAAAACAGGTTACTGCCAGCGGACCGATTCTCGAAACGATACGCGGCGAGACAGTCTCTGGTTACGAGATCCATACCGGCGACACCGCATCACCCTGCCCTGTTTTTGGGGATGATGGGTGCGCCGATGGTTCAGGGCTTGTCCTTGGCACGTACCTGCATGGATTGTTTGAAAATGAGAATATAAGAGAGGCGATCTTCAGATATATCTACACCAAAAAGGGGATATCGCTGGAAGGGATCTCGTTTGGCGCTGCAACGAAGGAAGACGGGATCAGGGAGTTTGCAGAGATCGTCGAGAAGTGTGTGGACGTCTCCGCGATCAGGACGATTCTGTGGGGCACTCCCCCTAACCACAAGTCGATTGCAGACAGAACCCCGTAAGATCGGGCAACACTGCAATTCCTGGCTATTTATTCCGGCACAACCAGAATTTTTTAGTAGGCGACAAGAAATTGGATTTTGAGTCTGTGTACAGATATTATACACTCCAGGTTGGCATTTCCATGAGATTTCTCGACTGATTATGATTTGTGGCGGCTTATACTGGCACATTTTGGATATAACGTCCGCAGCACTTGCCCATGAGTTGTTGCGATAAAGGTTTATCTCTCGCAATCCTAAGTACATACCAATGCATGAATCACTGATTGTGGAGGAATTTGCGAACGCAGGATATCAGATCAGTCCGGGCGCGGTCGCGCTGATTGATTCATGCCCGTCGCCGGATAACGTTGTGAAACAGGTGCTGCGATCCCTGGACGACTCGGTGCTTGTGGTGGACAAGCAGCACATCATGTTCGATTATGGGGATGATGGTAATGGTGATGGTGGTGGTAATGGTGCTGTCGGCATCAGAATGGTATCTGATAAGGAGAGGGAGCAGCCCGAGAAGCCGCCTGCGAAAACGCCCCGCATCCAACCGCCTGTTGCACCTGAACTTCCCGGAGTGAATATATTATGTGATATCAGCAACGAGTCGACCTGTGTCGGCGAATACAGTGAGTTTGTGCGGTACTTCCGTGACCGGTACGCACGGTTAAGTGGCATCATCCGCACCAGGGTCACTGCGCGCCCGATCGAATCGTTGCGATCGGAAAGACTCAGGGATTATGGCAGCGTCTCGATCATCGGCATGGTTCACGATATCCGGACCACGTCAAACGGCAACAAGTTAATCGAGCTTGAGGACCCGACAGGCATGTTCTCTGTGCTGGTCCGCCCGGCTGACCGCGATCTGTGGGATGTTGCAAGCGGCATCATCCGCGACGAAGTGATCGGGGCGACAGGCTCGCTCACCAGGGACGGCAGGCTGATGATCGTAAGTAACATCGTGATGCCCGAGATCCCGAGCCAGCACAACCAGCGACTACCGGGCAATGGAAATGGAAATACGGGAGGGAATGGGACTGGCTCAAGTCCGCGCCCGGGTGCAGGAGACCGGCAAGGTCCTGGTACTGGTCATGGTCATGCAGTCCTGATCTCGGACGTGCATATCGGAAGCAACACGTTTCTTGAGGATGCGTTCTGCGAATTCATCGACTGGCTCGGTGATGGCGACGTGGGTAGTGATGGAAACGGCGCTGGTGCAGGGCAGGTGCGATACCTGATCATCGCAGGCGACCTTGTGGACGGCGTCGGCGTGTATCCGGGTCAGGAAGATGAACTGGAGATCACTGATGTATATGACCAGTACAGATGCGCGGCAAAATATTTAAGAGCGGTTCCAAGGAATGTGCGGATCATCATCGCACCCGGCAACCACGACGCGGTACGGCTGGCAGAACCGCAGCCCGCGCTTCCTGAGAGGATCAGATCGATGTTTCGGGATGATACGATCTTCACAGGCAATCCCGCGCTCATCGAGATCGATGGCGTGCGCATACTGATCTATCATGGGCGATCGATGGATGACCTGATCGCAACCATACCGAACATGAGTTACCAGCGCCCTGCAGAGGTCATGGTTGAGATGCTCCGACGCAGGCACATCGCGCCAACGTACGGCGGCAGAGTGTCCATCGCGCCTGAGGCAACGGATCATTTCGTGATTGACAAGATACCGCACATCCTGCACTGCGGGCATGTGCATACCATCGGAGTTGACCGGTATAAGGGCGTCACTGTGATCAATGCAGGGACATGGCAGTCCCAAACTGAGTTTCAGAAACGGGTGAACCTTGAACCGGTGCCAGCCCACGCCGCGATAGTCGATCTTGCGACGCTTGACACGCGGATGGTTCGTTTTGCATAATAAATCCGATGAAACTATAAAGTTTCACAGATACAAGAATAAAAAGTCCACACCTTTCATGGTAAATGCGATGTCATGAAACCTATGTGCATAGAATATGAAATATTTAAATAGATTTCATTGGACTGACCCTGTCTGTGTATGCTAAAGCATGTATAGTCTTAAAACGTTGGTATGTGTTTAGCTCCCTCGTCATAACCACCGCGCCACCCCGCATTTCTTCCGGATCAATCTAAAATACATTTTCGACCACAAAACTTCTATATTATAACAGCATTCCACTCTCAAGAGGACGATGGATAAAGACAAGATCATCAGGCAACTCAAGCGTGAGAACGAGTCACTTAAGACCTGCATAAAGGAGCTCGTTGCCAACTGGCTATGTATGATAACGCACATACCCCACCAAGCCTGAAGCGTAACGGCAAGCGCAAAAAGGATCAGAATGAAGGCGGTGGGAAGAAGCCGGGGCAGAAGAAAGGGCATCAGGGTGTGACGAGACCTCCTGCAAAGCCTGATAGGCACGTGGACGTCATGAAAGATCGATGTCCGGACTGTGGAACCAAAGCTTGGTGCCCCGTCCAGCGTGGAAACGAAGGTAATTGAGGAGATTCCGGAACCACAACCTGTTATCGTCACCGAATACAAAATTGCACATTATACGTGCCCGGGATGTCAGAGAGGGGTCGTTGCAGGCGATCCCGACTGCCCAAAAGATGGCATATTCTGTAATAACGCTATAGCACAAGCGACTGTGCTTAAATACGAGGAG
>DAOWIV010000206.1 GCA_030640725.1 Methanosarcinales archaeon
AGAAAACGAGCATGGATTACCAAGATTCGCGCGCTTCGCGCCCACCTCAAGGAACTACGCAGCAACGAGACGCTTTCGCCGGACGTTTACTGCAAGATGTACCGGAGAGCGAAGGGTGGCGAATACAAGAGTGTAGCACACATTAATGCACACCTTACGGCACAAGGATATCTCAAATGAATGTGGAAATCATCGAGCTTGGTGATCGTAAGGCAGAATTCGTACTATCTGACGTGATGCCTGCGTTCGTAAACAGCATCAGACGGTGTATGCTTGCAGAGGTGCCCACAATTGCAATCGATTATGTAAACATCTATGATAACACCTCAGTGCTCTTTGATGAGCAGCTTGCACTCCGCCTCGGGCTGGTTCCGCTCACAACAGACCTGGATTCTTATATCCTGCCCTCGAAGTG
This sequence comes from Methanosarcinales archaeon, assembly GCA_030640725.1. GTDB lineage: Archaea > Halobacteriota > Methanosarcinia > Methanosarcinales > Methanogasteraceae > Methanogaster_D. Next base: position 416 of record DAOWIV010000206.1, read on the forward strand.
CGACTGCGGTGGAGAAGGATGTCCGCAGTGTCAGGTTTCACTCACATTGTCGGCAGAGGGTCCGAAGATTGTATATTCTACTGAACTGGTGTCTTCCGATCCGTTGGTTGTGGCGGCTGAGGTGGTGCCAATCATCAAACTGACAAAGGGACAACGTATCTCGCTTGAAGCGATCGCCAGACCCGGCATCGGACATGATCATGCAAAATGGCAGGCAGGCGTTGCCTGTGGATACAAGAATGTGCCGCAGATCGAGATCACGGATGCGTGTGATGCCTGTGGTATGTGTGTCGATACATGCCCGCGCGGCGTACTGGTGGCCGCCGGTGACCTGATCAAGGTGACCAATGAACAGTCATGCTCGCTCTGTAAGTTATGCGAGGCGGTATGTGAACTCGATGGCGCCATTACCGTTGGGACACGTCCGGATTCTTTTATATTTACAGCTGAATCCGATGGCTCGATGCCGATCGTCGAACTTATTGTGAGGTCCATCGACGAGATCAAAAACAAAGCAAAAGTACTGGACGAATACCTAAGCATCGTCGACTGAAAACCCCGGCGCGGGGGTTGCCCAGCCAGGTCAAAGGCGATAGGTTCAGGGCCTATTCTCGTAGGAGTTCGTGGGTTCGAATCCCACCCCCCGCATACAAAACTATTTATGCGATTCTGCCAGTATTAGTATACGGGGAGTAGTATGCAGAATAATACTGAAAATGATATTGATCAGCACATAACGACGCTACTGAATGATATTCTCGCTCCTACAAACTGTGCCGAGCTCAAAGGCGTGCTTAAAACGGTTGATCTACTTACAGACTATGTCAGACTCGAAAACGTGCGGACAATACTCGAAGATGACGTGTTATTCCGTGAGAACAGAGACGTTGCGGTGATGGCACTCGATATTCTGAGAAAGATGCACGATAATGAGCAGGATCCGGAATATGATGCCTGCGAGACTGAAGTTGTTGATGCGGTGAACGAGGCATTAGGGCAGACAGAACCCGAAATAATCACACTGACCGAGAGCCTGGATGATGCGGAAGAGGTGGTTGCTGTTGCCGAACCTGAAACAACGCCTGAACCGGCAGAAGTTGAAGCAACGACGATCGATGCAACCGAAACGCAGCCAGAGCAGATGTCTCATGAAACGCAGAAAACCGATACGGTTATTGAGATTCCGGTGTCATCGTATGCAGTATCAGAAGATTCTGATGTCCCTGACACCGCCGATAATTCTGTTGGTATAATTGATAGCCAGACAACAGAGCCTGAACCTGAACCGGTGACCGCGGGTTCCGGATTTCCGGGATTGCCAGACGACGAAGGGTTGTCTGATTTAGCTGATTCGATGGATGGTGCAACTCCGGAGCTTGGGTCTGAGCCTGCATCTCCTGATGCGGACTTTCCAGGGCTACCTGATGATTCCGAGGTCCCTGACACCGAGGGGGATCCTGTTGGTCTAATTGATAACCAGATGACAGAGCCTGAACCTGAACCGGTGATCGCGGGTTCCGGATTTCCGGGATTGCCAGACGACGAAGGGTTTGATTCAGCCGATTCGATGGATGGTGAAACTCCGGAGCTTGGGTCTGAGCCTGCATCCCCGGTGGACTTTCCGGGGCTGTCAGAAGATTCTGATGTTTCTGCCCCGGCTGATATGGCAGGCAGTCCGTTTGACGACGATCCTGACCAGATGCCCGCATTTCCTGATGATGGCGACATCTCTGGCTTGCCTGAGCCGGCAGAAAGCAATGCAGGTGGCGAGCTGGAACACCAGTGGAACCAGACCGTCCAGAGAATAAAGGAATTAAAAACCAGATACGTGGTAAAATGATGTGCAATCCAGAGCAGATTGCACGAACACCGGCGGCATGTGCACCTGTGCCGTACTGTGCCACTGGTTATGGTTGCTATGGTTTTTAGGTGATGCTCGCGCAAAAAAATGTCCTGAAACGCTTGATCTATCCTGCCACAACACAACGTGGTTAGCACCCTGAGATTCGGGTGCTCCGACCTATCAAAACACTTTAGTAATACCCAAGCGGTACACTCAAACAGATAACAGGCAGGTGTTTGCTTCATGTCCAACATACAAAAATGTTACCAGTGTGGACTGTGCACTGGAATATGTCCGATGCGAATGGTCTCAAAGATGTCGCCAAGGGACACGGCATACAGCAATAATATCTATGACGCGCCAACAGCTGATGTCTGGCGGTGTCTGACCTGTGAGCTCTGTTCGTCGCGGTGTCCTCAAGGTATTTCTTTCTCTGATTTTGTGTTAGAAGAGCGAGCAGGAAAAACTCTGGTAGATATTCCCCATGAAGGAGTTTTCTCGAGTATTTCAGACCTTATGTCAATGCTGGACGCGGGCAAGGTGACCTTCTTACAGGGCGCGGAGAAATCCTCGTATGGTCATTTCCCGGGATGCCTTGACTTCCACAATCTATTCTTTGGTCTGGACGATGTATATTTTACAGAGATTGCAGAATCAAGCATGAAACTACTGAAACATGCAGGACTCGACCCAATGGTTATGCAGATGAAGTGCTGCGGGCACGATCAGTTGTGGCAGGGGAATCAGGAGCTGTTTGACCGATTGGTTGAGTATAATACCCGGTATATCGATGAGAGCGGGATTGACACCCTGATCGTGAGCTGTGCCGAGTGTTACCGGACGCTTACGAAGGATTATGACCTCAAAGTTGATGTCAAACATATATCCGAGGTGCTTGGTGATGCGAAGTTTGATGTGAAATCGGATGCCGCGGTGGCGACGGTGACATATCATGATGCATGTTGTCTTGGACGCCATTGTGGCGTGTACGATGCCCCGCGTGAATCGCTGGCAAGTAGCTGGCATGGATGTTGTTGAGATGGCGCATTCGAAAGAGGATGCGAGATGCTGTGGCGTCAGTTCGCTGATGAACTGCAATGAGGTGACCAAGGCGCTGCGCGTCACACGGATGAACGAAGCTGGTGATACTGGCGCATCAGCGATGGTAACGTCTTGCCCCAAGTGTCTGGCGCATTTCAACTGTCTGAAGAAGGATGAATCAACTGATTACAACTTCGAGGTGGTTGATCTTTCGGTGCTGCTGGCACGACAATTAAATGGCAATTAGAATTGAACGATTCCGGTGTGTACAGGTACCCAAATCCGACGGCGAGAGTGTGCGCCGCGCACTGGTTGAGGCGGGCGCACTCCAGAGAGACGCGGTGATCCTGAAGGATACTGATTATCTATATCTCCCGGTTAAACATGGAATCCGCATAGAAGACAGCTTCCCGGACTTAAGCGTCGAGGTTCAATACAGAGAGTTTGAGCGTAGAATAGAGCCGTCGTTTGAAGAGATTCTTGGTTTTACCCCATCTTACGAGGTGATCGGCGATATTGCGATCATCGATGCCGACGATGACGACGATGCTGAAAGAATCGCTGATGCGATCCTTCTGATGCACAGGAATGTGCGAACCGTTCTTGCGGCATTGACCGATGTGCATGGTGAGTTTCGGATCCGGGACTTTCGCGTGATAGCAGGCAAGCCTGACACAGAGACCGTGCATAAGGAATATGGCTGCCGGTACGAGGTCGATCTTGCGCGCGTCTATTTCACGCCGAGGCTTGCAACCGAGCGCAAACGCATAGCAGACAAGGTCCGCGAAAACGATGTCGTTGTCGATATGTTCGCAGGCGTCGGTCCTTTCAGCATCCTTATTGCAAAATCAGCCGGATATGTGATTGCGATCGACAAGAACCCAGTGGCAATCGAGTATCTCGAGCGTAACGCACGGTTAAACTCGGTAAACAACATAAAAATTATCTGCGGTGATGTGCGGGATGTCTCGAAGGATCTGCGCTGTACGGCGGACCATATAATTATGAATCTGCCACATTCGGCGCACGAATTCCTTGACCCTGCGTTGACGATTATAAAACCCGGCGGCGTTATCCATTACTACGATATCAGACCGGAAGACGATCTGTTTGAGGGTGCGCAGGAGACGATCGAGCGTGCCGCGGAGATGCGCGGCATGACCGCGCACCTTCTGGACCAGCGGGTCGTCAGGTCGTATTCGCCGCACCAGTACAATGTCGCGCTGGACGTGGCGATATGCCCGATTTTTTCACAAAAAATCGAGTAAAAACTGCCCTCCGGGTGGGGTCAGC
>DAOWIV010000127.1 GCA_030640725.1 Methanosarcinales archaeon
TTCCGGTATACTACCATGCATAGACAAAGTAAATTACAAATAACTATTTATAATTTTCGGTCTCTATGCTGCGTGGGGTCAAAACAGGTGAGGCGATCCACACGATATTGAGCAAGTACTAACAAAGCATGGTTGAGACTGAGCAGAGATGGTACAGTGGTTGATGATGTGGTTGTAGCTGTTAACGAGAGTTTTTTGATATCTGATTCTGATGATATGGTTGTAATTGGTACAATACACAACATAAACAGGTCTGACGATTCCGTCTTCGAGGTGTACATGGTGAATATAACCCAGTATTCCGATAGTGGTGGCGTTATCTTCAGCAACAAAACAAAAATACTGACAAACGCACCAATCCATCTGGATGCGATGTGCGGCGATCTCAACTCAGACGGCTCACTCACCCCCTCAGACGCCGTGATCGCGCTCGAAATCGCAGTCGGCAGCCGCCCGTGCGACGCCACGACCCTCACCGCCGCCGATGCCAGTGGCGACGGGCATGTCACCTCCCTCGACGCTCTCATGATCATGCAGGCGGCGGCTGGCGCGATTAAGTTGTGACCGATGCGATCCGCAACAATGCGCAAAGCTATGTCGCGGTCAAGCCATTCCGCCGCCGATTGCGCTGCGCAACTGCTCTTGCAACTGCTGGAATCGCTTCTGGATGCGCTCCTCCTGTCGTTCGAGCGTGCTTGCCCGTAGTTGCATGGTCTCCTTCTTCTCTGCGAGCTCGTCCTTCACGGCATTGCGCTCGCTCTTGATCATAAGTTGTCCGACATTCCTGTATATCACTGCGTCATCGTCGAGTTTATCGAGTTCATCAAGCGCCATCTCAGTCTCGTTTAACGCGGACGTCACCTGCGCCTTCTGTGTCGCAAGCGCCTGCGCCTGCTGCTGCACCTGCTGGAGTTGCGCAAGTTGGTGCTGCACCTGTTGGGGTATTTCAGTAGTCATAATTCTCACCTTTTTATCGTATCTACAAATTCAGTAATGGTTGTCTGTATATCTGTCGCTTCTTCGATGGCTGTGCCGGTCACGATGATGTCGGCGCCAGCACTCACAGCGGCTTTCGCAGCCTCTGCGTCGCGTATGCCGCCGCCAACCACCAGCGTGCCACAACCTGCCGACTTGACCGCACCGATCATCTCTGTGGGGACTGGCTCTGATGCTCCCGAACCTGCCTCCAGGTATACATACCGCATACCAAGAAACGTTCCTGCGAGTGCATACGCGGCGGCAAGCTTCGGCTTATTCCGCGGGATCAATCTGGCATCACCGACCCATCCAGCCATGCCGCCGGGCTCAATGATGATATACGCCATTGGGATCGGTTCTATACCATACTCTAAAACAGCTTTTGCGCCAAGCATCTGGTTGGTAATCAGATAATTCGGATCTCTTGAATTTAACAAACTCATAAAGAAAACCGCGTCCGCATATCTACTGAGTCCACAAGCACCCGATGGAAACAGGATGGTCGGGAGATCGGCAGCCGTCTTGATCGCACGCAGGGTCTCATCAAGTATGTCGCCGGATGCGCCGACCGAACCGCCGATCACGATTGCGTCGCTCCCGGCTTTTGCCGCAGCATCCGCAATATCGGATGCTTCTGTTGGGTCCTGCGCATCAGGATCGATCAACGTGAGATGAGCTGCGCCATCTCTTTTCATAATATCGTTAAGATATTGCTCTATGCGCATCTATCCTCTGCTTTCCTTCGACTTCATGCGAAGATGTTTGTAGTTACATTTTCTGCACCGGGTTGCTTCAACCGGGTTGCGTGCGTTGCATTTCATGCATATCTTCTTACGCAGTAGCCTGTTTTCTGCCTCTTCGAATCGTGCCATTAGTCAGTCCTCATCATCTGTATTCGGATGCTGTATATTAACATTGCCGTGCGCCCGGGAACACACAACGACAATTCAGATGGGACGCGGGGATATTCGAGAACATTAGCCCACCCATCGCCGGATAATTATCTGACAATCCCCCAATAATCATCTGATATACCCGCTTTCAGCACCCGGCGTGCCACTGCACCCTCTGATAAAGGCGTAAAAGCATCCGAACGGATGATGCCCTTATGTCCGTTGTGCGTGAAAGTGTGAGTGGTGGGCTGATAGCCCACAATCACACAAGCCCGTACCGCTCGACATTGCGGTCAGCGATCTTCTGGATCTTTGCAAGCTCATCTTTACCGCTTTCTGTAAACAGGTGCTTAAACCGCCTCTGCACACGAAGATACTCTTCAACAGGCTTCTGCTTGATCTTGTGCACCTTCCCGAGTTCGCCGTCCACAAACTCAACAAGTGGGTACAGCGCGGTCCGGACAGCAAGTCTCCCGATCTCGATTGCCATTGAACTGTCGAAGTACCAGCCTGTGCAGCATGACGCGTGAATCTGGACATAAGTCGGACCTCTGGTCTCGGTAGCGGTTTTTATCTTGCGGATCGCGTCCTTTGGGTACGAGATCGAAGCGGTCGCCACATAAGGCGAGCCGTGCGCCACAAGGATCGCAGGCATATCCTTCTTTGGGTGGGGATTTCCATGAGATGCGTTGCCAGCCGGGCTGGTCGTGGTTGCAGCATCAAACGGTGTTGCAGCGCTGCGCTGGATCCCGGTATTCATGTACGCCTCGTTGTCATAGCACACATACGTGATATCATGACCGCGCTCAAACGCGCCTGATATGCTGCGGATGCCGATGTCGAA
>DAOWIV010000282.1 GCA_030640725.1 Methanosarcinales archaeon
CCTGTTCTCTCCAGTTCGCTGCCGAAGTGATCTCCGATCCGATCCAGAACCCGCGCAAGTGGCTGGTACTGCTCAAATGATGTGAAGAGCACCGTACCCTGCACACCTCCTGTAAGCGCATACCAGCGGGCAAACTCCCCGGTGGTCATGGTCTTGCCGCTCCCTGCATAAGCGTGCAGCAGAACGATCTGCTGAGTGTCGAAGGCACGGTCGAGTGCAAGCAAGGTTCCATCACCAAAGAAGCCCGCGTCCGGTATCTTCGGTAGTTTGGGGTCAAGATCGCCGCGGCTGGGAGTGCCCTGACCCTTGCGCGGGGTTATGGTCAGCGTATCAGGAGTTGCAAGGAGCGAGATCGGAGCGGCTTCGTACACCACCGGAACAGACCAGTCCTGCAGTGGACGTGGGTCAAATGCAATCTCACGCAGAGGATTGTCAGCGAGCTGCTTGCGGCAGAGGGCCACAGCCTCGCCGAGAGTGCGCCCCTTGACGAGATTGGCATAAAGGTCTTCCACGAACCGAGCTGCTGTTACCACATACACGTTGTAGCGCATCGCAACCACCCCCGCCACACCCCCCTCCATCACCTCCTCCGCGAGCGAACCGAAAGCACGAACCCGGTCATCTGCGAGGGATTTTCCCGGTTCGACAGGTGCTTTTGCATGTGCTGAGCGGCAGGCGTTGAGCACCAACAGGGGTACGCCAGTCTCTACAAGTATCTCGCCGAGGGGTGCGCCATGGATAAATTCCTGATTCCTTGGAATGTCTGCATTCTCAAACAGCAGATAGCCGCGCATATTCTTGGGTGGCTGATTCAGATTCATGGCGTTTAAGTCTTCGTAAATTCCGTGCCCGTCGAAATGGACGATGTGATATGGCTGACCCTCTGCCATAGCAGTACGTAGAGCCTTTTCCAGTTGCTCAAACGTTGGCGGGCGCAGCACGTCCAGTTGGAAGAGGGCACGAGCGTCTTCGCTGAGCCCCTTTACAAGACGGCTTGCAACCGAGCGGAACGGCACATCGTCGCGTCTGCCCGGACGGCAGATGACTAGCAGGATACGAATATGACCTGACTCGGTTTCTGGGACATGTGGAACCTGCGCTGCCTGTGGATGAGCATGCACAAAGGAGCGGACACGCAGAGCAAGCGGTGTATCGGTCTTTGGGTCACGGACAAGTTCCCACGGGATGCTTGTTGCTTCCGCAACTGTTGTTACGATCTCAACCCGGGTCTCGTTCAGGTGGTTGCGGAGCATAGCCCAGAGGTCACGAGCGTCATCTCTGAAGAGTGCCTCGAAGAGTTCCGTTCCGATTTCAACCATGTGCTCTTCGATTCGGGCAGCGATCATGGGCTCTGGGTCGTGTGGGTACTGCAGGAAGTCTTCGAGATACCAGCGTATGTCTTCCTGATCTTGATCTGTGAGTTTGAAGTCGAAGCGGCTCGTTACTGTTTGGCGAGGTAGCCCACCCCCTTCGAGCGCGACTTTGACGCGGTATTTATCTTCACCTTCAGTAAATTGTGTGATGCGGAGGGTGAACGTGTGGCGCTCTTGCTGCATCGTTTCCATCTGTTTCATGTCGTTGCTCCTCCGATTAACCGTTCTTACATCAGACTTGAGTTTGTATTTTCTTCCATTCTGGTATTATATACAATTAAGTTTGTTATCCCGCCAGTTGAATCATTGTATCATTTCTCACGTCCTTTTTAGTCGAGGCTAATAGAAGCCTGAACTGCTCCTCCTATAACGCCCCTTCGACAGTCCCTGCCGCCAATCCCGTATAATGTGGGACTGTCATGCCATCCACATTCGGGTAAATTATTTATCGGGAACTCCCTGAGTGGATATCATCATGTCTGGCGATGAACGATGGAATATTGGACGACCCGGGTCTGGTCGATGTATTCGAACACCCAAGCAAGTTAACAGCCCCTTCCCCGAGTATCAGAGCAAAGGCGCATCGGTTTTAGTCTGCGACGCATGACTGTAAACGAAAAACTCTGGCCCTCGAGAAAAAGCGAGGGTGCCGACATCTCTACGATCGAGGAACTCGTCGGCGTCGATCTGGCGCTGGCGTACGAGATAAAGGACAAACATGAGAAGATCGGAAAGGTCGAACTTGGACTGGTGAGAATCCCGATCTTCTGGGAATGGATCGATCCGGTCACAGGGAAGGATACCAGTCAGATCAATTATTACATAAGCCGCCTGAATGTGTTGGTCGATACGCGAAACAGGGTCGATGCACACCATGAGGAACTCGTGCGGCAGGTGATCCCGGATTTCCATATCATCAGGGACGATGATGTGGTGATGAGCCGCACCACTGCTATCAGGCAGCGCGAACGCTATGACGAACTCATGTGGCGGATCAGAAGCCTGGCAATCGATGATGATTTTGTCAGGGAACTCATCCCGGACTTCGGTGACCTGCTCAACGGGATGTATGAGACCGGAGAAAACCGGAACTGGGCAACTGACCAGCAAAAGATCATTGGTATGCTCAGGAATAAATATCAGGACTGGCTCAGTGAGGTTGGAGGGACGTATCTGGATTATCTGACAGATGGTGGACTGGATGCCTTTCTTGCAGGGGTACCACCCGAGGATGCTACCAGATGTGAGAGGTGGATTCACAGTGTTGGAGAATCGTATCTGGACCATCTCACTACCACCGAAACCGTGAAGCAGAGCTATACCTGGCTGATCGACCGCAAGATTCCAGCGGTTGTGAGGCGATTCGAATGCCTGATTGAGAATGAGGCGAAGTTCGTGGGAAGGGTAGACGGGGAACCGATGGTGGACAGAAAGACGCGGGTCAGGCGGAGCATGTTGGCTCACTGGGTTGATAAGTTTTACAGGAAGATGCGGGAACTGAAGATGGAGGCGAAGATCGAGCTCCGAATGGGTTTCGGCATTTCCGGAGCATTGCCCACCCGGGTTCCGAACACGATTCCCATCCACAAGACATCACATAAACAATTCACCAAAGCGACACGAACCACCTGAACCAATCCAAAAATACACACCATTGATCAGTAAAACAACCAGATTTTACCAAAACCCCTCTCAAAAATCCCATCTGGCGACCAGTCAGATCAGACACAAACACCGCCGGAATTCCAACTCCCCGCCTCTGTTGTAACGTCTCATCCATTCCTCAGCAGGAAAACCGTCACGACAGACACGCCTGCACCGCATCGATTCTATCAATGATCCCGACCAGTCTGCCCTCATCAACCACCGAAAGTCTGCCGACGTTCCGTTCAAGCATCGTGTCGATGGCTTCCGAAACAGATGTTGCTGGAGAGATTGTGTATGCCGGGGTGCTCATGACTCTTTCGACCAGCGGCGATTGTTTTGCTCTGGTGCCGCTCTCATCCTCCAACCCGATTCTTGCAAATCCTGCCTTGATGATGTCATACCTTGTGACAACTCCGATCACCGCCCCCTTTAGGGATGTGACAGGCAGTCCGGTATAATTTGATTCGAGCATGGTTGACCACACCTTTGCAATCCGATCCTCTGGCGAGCATGTCACAACCTTTCCGCTCATGACATCTCGCACCACCAGATGCTTTGCCGGACGCAACTTCTTCAGAAGGTCGGTGCTACTCAGCACTCCGACCAGCGTCTGATCCTCAATGGATCTGATCACCGGTACCATATTCAACCTCGCGTCAACCATCATCCTCGCAGCCTCCTGTACATCGGTATCCGGGGTTATGGCAGGACAAACGGTTACGAATCCACGCACAGTTACACCTGAATGGGCCGACGAAATATTCAGTACATCCTGATCCGTTAATATCCCGAGCACGCGCATGAATCGTTCATCCTTCACGACAGGAAGACTTCGGAGATGACGATCGCGCATGATCTGGCGTGCCTGTGTTATAAAATCATCTGCTGTGACGCACACGACTTCTTGTGACATTACATTAACAACAGTCATATAAATCTCCAATCTAATCGCGATTATCTGTCTGGTACGGGTATATACATAAACCAACCGATGGATGGGGGCTGTAAAATCAACAGACCTCAGGTTGGAAGCCGCGGGACATCGAGTGTCCATGCCCCGGAGTTCTATATCCTACATTACTCGATGCCATACATATCCTTGAGCCCATGCCCGGTTGCAATACAGACAACCGTCTTCTGATCCAACAGATCGCGGGTCTTCCTTGCTCCTGCAAAAGAAACAGCCCCGCTTGGCTCAACAAAGACGCCGTTTGATCCGAGTTCATCTCTCGCCCGAAGGATCTCCGCATCAGTCACCCTTATGCAGACGCCGTCCGACTCGCGGATCGCCTTTAATGCAAGCAAGCCATCGATCGGAGTACCACATGCGATTGCAGAGGCAACGGTTATTGGATTTTCTATC
>DAOWIV010000260.1 GCA_030640725.1 Methanosarcinales archaeon
GTCACGATCGAGCCGTTCACATACATCAAAAACAGCGTGATCTTTGATGACGTGCACATCGGTTCGCACAGCACCATAAAAAACACCATCATCGGAGAGAACAATGTCATCGACAGTCATTTCGTCGTGGAGAGCAGAAGGGATCTGACAGTGGAACTGGACAGGAAGCTGTACCATGCAGACGAACTCGGCACCGTGATCGGGGACGCTGGCACCATCGGTTGCGACGTCTCGGTGACGGCGGGTGCGCTGATCGGGATGGAGTGCCGGATCGAAGCTGGCACTGTTGTGAGAAGACCGATACCCAGTCATGCGCTGGTGGTATAGATGTGCGGCATCGTTGGGTATCTTGGCAGATCTGAAGCCGTGCCGGTTCTCTTTGACCTCCTGCGGCGTCTTGAGTATCGCGGGTACGATTCTGCTGGCATCGCCATCCTGAACGGAAGCATCCTGACCTCCAAAGCGAAGGGGCGTGTCGATGATCTTGTATCGATCACCCCTGAGATCGTGGGCTGCATTGGTATCGGACACACCAGATGGGCGACGCATGGAAAACCGTCACCCGAGAATGCGCATCCGCACTGCAACTGCAAGGACACCATCGCTGTTGTCCATAACGGGATCATCGAGAATTACATAGAACTTAAAGATAAGTTAATCGATTCAGGGCACAAGTTCAAGTCAGAAACCGACTCTGAAGTGCTTCCACACCTGATCGAGGAATGTTACGCGGGTAATCTTGAATCATCGGTGCGACGCGCACTATCGAGGGTCCGCGGGTCGTATGCGATCGCGGTGGTCAGCACCATGGAACCTGACAGGATCGTGATCGCACGGAAGGACAGTCCACTCGTCGTCGGGCTTGGCAGCGACGGACATTTCGTTGCATCCGATGTTGCCGCCATCCTGAAACACACGAAAGACGTAATTTTCATGGACGATGGCGAGATCGGCGTGATAACTAATGATGGCGTTAAAGTTACGACTCTCGACGGTGGTTTTGTTGAAAAGAAGATCGAGACAATAGACTGGGATCCTGAATCGGCAGAGAAGAGCGGGTATGAGCATTTTATGTTAAAAGAGATATTTGAACAGCCAGCCGTCATCAGGGAGACGTTTTCAGGGCGAATATCGTCAGACGGGATCGATCTCGATGCGGCGCTGCCGAATGTGAGGAGAATCGTCATCATAGCCTGTGGGACATCGTACCATGCCGGACTCTTTGGAAGGTATGTGATCGAGCGGTTTGCCCGCATCCCGGTCGATGTCGAGATTGCGTCCGAGTTCAGGTACATCGATCCGATCATCGATTGCGGCGACCTCGTGATAGCGATCACGCAGTCAGGAGAGACCGCTGACACGCTTGCGGCGATCAGGGAGGCTGGATCAAGGGGTAGCCAGAAACTCGGGGTCGTCAATGTGCTTGGCAGCAGTATAACAAGGGAATGCCAGTACATACATACGAGAGCCGGACCTGAGATCGGGGTTGCTGCCACCAAGTCATTCACATCGCAGCTTGCTGTGCTGCTGCTTATCGCAATCCGGCTCGGGAGCGAGCGGCGGATGATCACGACTGCGGAGATGGATGATCTTGCCTCCGGACTGCGGCAGATCAGCGGCAATATCCAGCGCGTATTAAACGATGCACCCCGGACCCGCGAATGCGCGAAGTTGTTTGCAGGCGCAGACCAGTTTATGTTCATGGGCAGGGGCGCAAACTACTCGTGCGCGCTTGAAGGCGCGCTGAAACTAAAGGAAATATCCTACATCCCGGCAGAGGGATTTGCCGCTGGCGAACTTAAGCATGGTCCGCTGGCTCTGATCTATGACGGGATTCCGGTGGTTGCGATCGCCACAAAGGATGGTGTGTATGAAAAGATGCTCGGCAACATCAAGGAGGTGAAGGCGAGGGGTGCTACCGTCATCGGCATCGCAAATGAGAGCGACACCGAGATAGAGAGATACGTGGATTATGTGCTCCGTGTGCCCGACGCCGACCCCTGGATCGCACCGATACTCTCGTCTGTCGTGCTCCAGTTATTCGCATACTATGTCGCATATTACAGAGGACGCGAGATCGACAAGCCGAGAAACCTTGCAAAGAGCGTTACGGTTGAGTGATATCATGAAATTCGGATCGAGCGGGATACGTGGAGTCGTAAATACTGAGATTACCTCCGAATCGGCATTATGCATCGGGCGGGCAGTGGGATCTGAGTACCACGATGTGGTGGTCGGTAGGGACCCGAGAACATCGTCAGAGATGATCGAATACGCGGCAATCTCAGGGCTGCTCTCGATGGGGTGTCAGGTTACGCGCGTAGGCATGGTCGCAACGCCGACGCTTGCTTACGCGGCAAGGAGTCATGACTGCGGCGTCATGATCACAGCGTCGCACAATCCTCCGGAATACGCCGGAGTCAAGCTCTTCAACCCGGACGGGATGGCGTTTGATTCGGGGCAGCAGGAATCGATCGAACGATCGATCGAAGGCGCAGATTTCAAGCTAACGTCGTGGGACGGCATCCATCCGGTCAGAACAGATAAAAACGCTGTTTCCGACCATATATCGATGATTCTCTCAAGTATCCGGATCGGGAAGCAGATGTTGGTGGTGGTTGACTGCGGATGCGGCGCAGCATCCCTGACGACGCCATATCTGCTCAGGGAACTGGGCTGCAACGTGATCACGTTAAACAGCCAGCCCGACGGGTTTTTTCCGGGTCGCAGCTCTGAGCCCAAGGAAGAGAACCTCGCGTCCTTGCGGTCGCTCGTGCGGGAGGTGCATGCAGATGTCGGGATCGCACACGACGGCGATGCTGACCGGATGGTTGCGGTTGACGACACCGGGCGGTTCGTGAGCAACGACAAGCTCCTTGCGTTCTTCGGGATGCGTGAAGCAGAGCGATCGATGGTCGTGCCTGTTGATACGTCCATGCTCATCGACGCGGTGCTGCCCGGCGTTACAATAACCAGGACCCGTGTCGGTGATGTGTATGTTGCCGAGGAGATAAAGCGGACCCTGGCTGACTTTGGCGGCGAAGCGAGCGGAACATGGATATTTCCAAAAGTATCCTACTGTCCGGACGGCATCTATGCCGCAGCCAGGCTTGTTGAGATAATCAGCCGGGAAGAGGGGCGATTCAGCGATCATATCTCAGCGCTGCCCGAGTACGAGATAAAGCGGGGGACACTGCCCTATCGCGGCGGTATTGGTGGCAGGGATGGCATGAACCGGATCGAGGAAGAACTACGCACGGTTCCCGGGTTTACTGACATTAACACGCTTGATGGGGTTAGAATCGCGCTTGACGACGCGTGGGCGCTTGTCAGACCTTCAGGCACCGAACCCCTGATCAGGATCACGGTCGAAGGCAAAACAAAAGCCGTGGTTGATATACTGTACCTACATATAGAAAAAATAATAAAGGAGCTCTAAATGAAAGCAGTGATCCTTGCAGCCGGCGAAGGCACAAGAATGCGCCCGCTGACAGCAACTCGCCCCAAGGTGATGCTTCCTGTTGCAAACAGACCAATCCTTGAGCATATCATCAAATCAGCGAGGGATGGGGGGATTACCGACTTTGTATGCGTGATCGGGTACCGAAGCGACGTGATCCTGGATTATTTCGGCGATGGCAGCCACCTGGGCATCCATATCGATTATGTGGAGCAAAAGCAGCAACTCGGCACGGCACACGCGATAGGAACGATTCAGGATCTCGTAGATGACCGATTCATCGTCATGAACGGGGATGCGCTTGTCAAATCATCTGACGTTCGTTCCCTGATGAAACACCGCGAAGATGTCGTGATGGCAGTGAAGGAGATCGAGGATCCTGGTAAATACGGCGTGGTAAAGACGTCTGGTGGCAGGATCGTTGAAATCATTGAAAAACCTGAGCGGGTCACCAGCAATCTGGTGAATGCAGGAATGTATCTCTTTTCAGACAGCATCTTTGAGAGCATCGGGAAAACCGGGAGATCAAAGCGCGGCGAATACGAGATAACCGATTCGATAATGAGACTGGCATCAGATAATGTCAGTATTGGCTACATGATGCTTGATATGTGGATTGACATCGGGATGCCGTGGAACCTGCTTGATGCAAACGAATTCCTGCTATCAGGGATCAGGACAGA
>DAOWIV010000179.1 GCA_030640725.1 Methanosarcinales archaeon
AGTATATAAACATAGCGGTACATACGCTCATCCAATGAACGACTTAACCACTGCTTTTGCAGTGCCAGAGAGTGAAGGCAATGCTCAACAGAGGATGTTTCAAAGCATTCTGCAGTATCGCGGGGTGAGATTGCAGAATGCGGTTGTGAGGTGGTTGGGCGGGTCGGTCAGGTAATATTGTCCCAAAGCCGCGATTTCACAAACCTTTATATCCTAAAGGTCAGAGTTTGTGGTGGTGATCGTTATGGTAAAGATGCCAGCAGAAGTGCAGGAGACAATAAATAAGCAGAGTCCGGTTCCAATTGCCACTGCGGATGCGGATGGTAATCCCAACGTGGTGTTTGTTGGATTCTTAAGAATCGTTGACGATGAGACGATCCACATCGCAGACAATTTCTTCGACAAGACCGCCGCAAACCTGTCAGAGAACCCGCGGGTCTCGATCGTTGCGTACGATGGCGAGGCAAAGAAATCGTTCCAGGTCAAGGGCAGCATTGAGGTCGTGGCAGAGGGTCCGATGTATGATGATGTGAAGGTATGGGTACATGCCAAGAGCAAGGCGTTGCCGGTAAAAGCCGCGGTGATCATGCATGTCGAAGAGATATATAATGCGATGTACGGACCGGACGCGGGAAAACGCATAGCATAACGGTGATATAATTGGGCAAGGATAACGTACTGGGAATAGACGACTTACTGGCTGACGAGACTGCCGGGGAATCCGAAGAGGCTACCGAAGAGCTGTACGATCTCGTCATCCCACCGGGACTCTCGATGACCCTGATACAGGAACTGATATTGGAGTTCGGTCTTGTGTCGCATACCAAAAATGTGGTCACGGCAGTCGAGGATGGCGAGCCTTTTGAGATGAAGCTGATCGTGCTCAGGGGCGACCGCGAAACCGTAGAACGTGCAAACGCGTACCTCTGGGACGTAATCGACGATCGGGTTGGGTATTTTGGAGATTGAGGCAGAAATCGTACCTGATCTGATGATCTGCTACATGCGGTGACAGTGCGTCGCTTGTAGCGTACCGCCCTCATCGTCTTATCGATAAAACGCAATGGTAATCATGAACCGAGAAATTATATATTTTGAGAAACCGGGTGCGGCTAATACCGATGAAACTGTGAAAGCCGCCGCCAGCCGGGCGATCGAACTTGGCGTCAAGCATATCGTGGTCGCAAGCACCACAGGATCAACCGGAATTAAGGTTGCAAAGGCAACAGAAGGGACTGATATCAAGACAATCGTCGTGACACTACATTATGGCGCGAAAGAAGAGGGGAAATGGCAGTTTGACGAAAAGAACCTCGAAATATTGCAGGATATGGGTGCAACCGTATTTACACAGACTCATGCACTTTCAGGGGTGGAACGGTCGTTCTCCGGGAAGTTTGGCGGAGCAAGCAGGACTGAAACCATTGCAGCCGTGCTCAAGAGTCTGTTTGGAATCGGATTTAAGGTAGCTGTCGAGATCACGATCATGGCTGCGGACGCGGGCATGGTTCCGGTCGGCGATAGCGCCGAGATCATTGCGATTGGCGGGACGCATTCGGGCGCGGACGTCGCATGTGTGATCAGACCAGGACATGCAAACAGCTTCTTCAACATGCAGATCCGAGAGATCATAGCGATGCCAAGGCTGAAATAAACAGCAATACCAGCTATTTAAGCTCGCGTAAACGTCCCGGGACAGACAACCCCGGTTCCGGGACTCGGTCGTTCTTTCGGGTCCTGAAACGTGTTTTCAGCCACTGCAGAGCGGGAGGAAGTGGTGAAGTCATCCCTGCCCGAGCAAAACGTTATGGAACCTGCTGCCAGATTAGCGACTGATGGGTAAAGTCCCTTGCAATTCGGATATCGCTCTGATATTCTACAGGCTGGCAACGCTCTCGCAGTTCCTTGATGAAAATCCGTTCATAACACGGGCGTACCAAAAAGCTGCAAGAAACATCGAAAGCCTTGATGTGGACATCAAACATCTGTTCGATGCAGGGAAACTCAAGGCAATACCGGGTGTGGGTGAAGAAATCGCCAAAGGAATCGCAGAAATCATTGAAACGGGTACATGTAAGCGTTACGAAGCGATGAAGCGCGAAATTCCTTGCGATGTCTTCGGGTTGCTTGGTATCCCAGGCATCGGTCCGAAGACGGTACGGCGCGCTTACGAACAACTCGGCATAACAACGCCTGATGAACTCGAAAAAGCAGCGATCGAACACAGGCTGCGAAAACTCCAGGGAATGGGCGTGAAGTCTGAGGCAAAAATCCTCACAGCGATCCGGAGATCAAAAGAGATGGACAAACGGATCACACTTGATGTAGCACTTCCGATTGCCAGGATTGCGATGGAATATCTGGAAAGGTGCCCGCATGTAAGCAACGTCACCGCGACCGGGAGTCTGAGGCGGCACAGGGAGACTGTTGGCGACATTGATCTCATTGCAACCTCTGATGCCGACCATTCGGAGGCGGTGCTCAAGGCGTTTGGATCAATGCCAGGAGTCACCAGGGTGATCAAGAGTGGTGCCACAGAAGCATCGGTGATCCTTAAAAATGTCCGGATCGATCTGAGAATCGCTGACAGGGCATCGTTTGGATCACTGCTCCAGCATTTCACAGGATCAAAGGAGCACAACATACGGCTCCGGGAGATCGCAATCAGGAAAGGGCTTAAACTCAGTGAATACGGAATCACGGATCATGAAACCGGGATACTGACACCATGCGGTGAAGAAGCGGAGGTATACCGGATGCTCGGGCTGCCGTTTATCGTTCCTGAATTGCGCGAGGACAGGGGCGAAATCGAGGCGGCGATCGCTGGTAGTGGCAGCCTGCCAGATCTCGTAACAGAAGATGATATCAAGGGCGATCTTCATGTCCACTCAAAATGGAGCGATGGCGCAAACAGCGTTCCCGAGCTGGCAGACGCCGCCATGGGGCGGGGATATGAATATCTCTGCATATCAGATCATTCGAAATCAAGAGGGATAGCGGGCGGACTTAGCGAAGAATGCGTGATAAGGAAGATAAACGAAATCGATGCGTTCAACGATGATAACGAGAGTTCACGGGGCTTCAGGGTTCTTGCTGGCAGTGAAGTGGATATCCGCGCAGACGGGACGCTGGATTATCCGGACCGCATCCTTGAGATGCTTGATATCGTCATTGCGGCAGTGCATACCGGTTTTAGCCAGGATAGACGGACGATGACCTCCCGCATCGTGCGGGCAATCGTTGACGGGCATGTCGATATCCTCGCGCACCCGACAGGCAGACTGCTTGGCGAGAGGATGGGATACGAGGTTGATATCGATAGGGTGATCGAGGTTGCAGCTGAGACTGGCACGGCGCTTGAGATCAACGCATCCCCCCGTCGTCTGGACTTAAGCGACATTAACGCGAGGAAAGCGAAGGAGGCAGGAGTGATGCTTGCGATAGGCACTGACGCGCACTCGACCTACCATCTCGGCTACATGGAGTTCGGTGTGCATGTCGCCCGCAGGGCATGGCTGGAACCCTGCGATGTGATGAATGCGCGGGGCACCACGGAGCTGCTGCGCCGGATCGGGCGAGGGTGATATGGCGGTATGACTATAGTGGACATACTCAGGGACAACCTCCGGGAGTTCGGTGTAACGGTTGCAATCGTATTCGGGAGTTTTATCGAGCAAAAAGAGTACCGGGATATTGATGTTCTGATCGTGCTCGAAGAATCGGGTGATACCGGCGTGGTGAGGGATGCGCTGTGCGAAATCGATGCCAACATCGATCCCACGTTCGTAACAACCGCGACATTCGAAGAAAACCTTTTGATCGGAAATCCGTTCTACCTAAACGTGCTCAAAGGAGAAACTGTCATTGGCAGCGGGTATGTTGAGCGATGCAAGGAGCTGGCAGGCACGCCGTCCGGCGAGATCGCCCGGCGTTACTTCGATTTTGCATTACATGCATACAGAAGAGCAAAATGGTCAAATGAATATTTTGACTGCTATGTTGCCTGTAAATTCCTGATCGAGCACCTGATGATGAAAAATGGAGTGTATGTGACCGATCCGCACCGTTACGATTCATATCTCTCTGAACTGGATCTGCCGCTCGACCGTGAGGCTGCCCGGGTGGTATCGCGGATACTGATGCATCGCAGAGGAGATGCAAAACTCTGTGAGGATGATGTCAAGCGTGCGATACTGATTCTCGGGAGTTTGTGGTTTGAGCGTGATCCAAACCGCTAACGCTAAAGAGGCGCCTGAAAATCCGGTTTTTGTGTACCACCAGTGAACATCAGTACATGCTCGGGTAACTTGTGTAGGAACCACAAAATTACACAGTCTGCGAAGCAGCGGCGCAGCCATCTCCACAAGATTTCTGTGTTAATCTCGTGGTTTTATATGCGGATATCCACACAATACTCGAGTAAGTACAACTATCAGTGGTATTTGGAAATATTGACCACTCAAGCAGGAGAAAATAAAAAAATAGGGGGATAGATCGCTCAACTATGTATCCTGCGTCTCGATACCGATCTTCCTGACGTTCGGCTTCCATATCTTGTCTGGCATCCAGTCAGGTTTGTTCTTCGGAGCATTGACCTGTTCCCTCCACCCCTCAAAGATGTGCACTTTCTTTGTGCCGCGTTCTCGCAGCATTATCTTTGTCGGATTGCTCTTGGTGCCACCCGCCCGATTGGCAACTTTGAGTGCAGCCTGACGTGGCTGTCTCCCGGAAAACACCCCGTGTTCGCTCCCATCTGGGTCATGCAATACAAAATTCCTTGTCTTCTCCATGATCATACACCTCGCGCCATGATCTAACCACGCGCATCATATATTGCTAAACCTTTATCAAATATTAATGTAACGCCTGTATGTGATGAACCCCGGAGATGAAGTGCAATGGTAAGCATCATGGAGATCTACCAGTTACTTCCGAAGCTGAACTGCAAGGAATGTGAAAAACCCACCTGCATGGCGTTTGCAAACTCGCTTCTGACCGGCGAGTCTGTGCTTGAAGATTGCCCGCCACTGTACCGGAGCGAGTACGAAAGCCAACTTGAGCAACTCACGACGATGCTTGCGCCGGTCAAGGGTGCTACCGAGACCGGTTTGATCGTCCACGACGAGCTATGTTTCGGGTGCGGGAATTGTGTGGTCGCATGTCCTGTAAATGTTGCCAATGATCCGCACGGCGCGGCGGTCGGGCTTGCACCATCCAATGATAAGGTGATACTGGCAGTGGTAAACGGTGTTGTCACCGCCGCAAACGTCAGTGAATGCAGACGGTTCGGACCGAACCGGATCCTGTGCGATGTCTGTATTGTGACCTGCCCGTCAAATGCGATCGAATTTGTGTGATTTTATGTGATAGTCGCTATCATGCCATACATTTGTGTGATTCGTCCTATTCGTGTAATTCGTGTTCTACTACTGCTGATTTTAAACAAAATATATAACACGAATTTCACGAATGCTCCGAATTTAACCATCACAGATGGTGCGATTTTTGTGCAAGCAGGATCACTCAAGCAACCTATCACCAGACCCATGGGGGAGATTTGTTTTTTGTTTTCGGAACTTGCATGTATCGGTCCGTGAGGGGCGGTCACGCCACCATGGTGTTGCAGAAACTAAGTGACTGGTACAATGGTGGGATAACTGAAGTCTGCCACGTCACCAAACAGGATATGACTCGAACACTTGCGTGATGTGACAGCCCCCATTCCGGAAAGTTTTATCAGTCATCGTTTTAATCGAAAAGATGTAAGGAGATGACCATGCAGGACGCACTTCCAAAGGAATATAATCATCACGCAGTCGAGCAGAGATGGCGGTCTGAGATCGATCAGAACACCTATCGGTTCGACTGGGAATCTGACAAGCCACAATACATCATTGATACACCGCCCCCGTATCCTACGGGGGATTTGCATATCGGAAATTCATTGAACTGGTGTTATATCGACTTTGTGGCAAGATACAAGAGAATGCGCGGATACAATGTGATGTTTCCGCAAGGGTGGGACTGCCACGGCTTGCCAACCGAGGTCAAGGTCGAGGAGACTCACGGAATAACCAGACACCAGATTCCCCGGTCCGAGTTTCGGAAACTGTGCATGGAACTGACCTCAAGGAACATCACGAAGATGAAAGAGACCATGAGGAAGCTTGGGTTTTCCATCGACTGGAACTGCGAATACGTAACGATGGATCCAGCGTATTACGGAAACACGCAGCGATCGTTTGTCAGGATGCATGCAGGCGGCATGGTGTACCAGCGCGACGGTCCTGTGAACTGGTGTCCGAGATGCGGGACCGCAATCGCATTCGCAGAGGTCGAATACGACGACCGGAATACCTTGCTCAATTACATCTACTTTGGGGACCGGGATATGGAGATTGCGACCACCAGACCCGAACTGCTTGCCGCATGTGTTGCGGTTGCGGTGCATCCTGATGATGAGCGATTTTTACGCCACATCGGCGGCACGGTCGGGGTACCGCTCTTTGATTATGATGTGCCTGTGATCGCTGATGCGGAGGTTGATCCTGACTTTGGCACCGGTGTCGTCATGATCTGTACGTTTGGAGATAAGCAGGATGTGCGGTGGTGGATCGAACACGATCTCCCGCTCCGCATGGCGATAGACCGAAACGGAATGATGACAGAGATCGCAGGGAAATATGCGGGATTGAGCATCGCCGAGTGCAAGGAAGCGATCATATCGGATCTTGAATCAGAGGGATTTTTATACAAGCAGGAGCCACTCGCGCAGAACGTCGGGATGTGCTGGCGGTGCGGCACCCCGATCGAGATCCTCTCAGAGAAGCAGTGGTATGTCAGGGTCGATCAGGACGAGATCCTGCGGACCGCAGACCGGACCGAGTGGGTGCCGCCGCACATGAAGATACGGCTTGAGAACTGGACCCGGAGCATGGAATGGGACTGGTGCATATCCCGCCAGAGGCTCTTTGCAACCCCGATCCCGGTCTGGTACTGCAAGCGGTGCGGGGCTGCAATGGTGGCGAAAGAGGAATGGCTGCCCATCGATCCGGCAGAAACGAACCCTCTGGAGGGAACCACGTGTGAGTGCGGCTCAACCGAGTTTCTGCCCGAGGAAGACGTGCTCGACACATGGATGGACTCATCCCTCTCGGCGATGTCGGTTGCAGGCTGGCTATTCGGGCGCTCGCCTGATGGGTCAGAATCGTCCGGATCATCCGGATCAGGACCGGGTGGGCTGAAGCTGCCCACGCAGCTCAGACCGCAGGGGCATGACATCATCCGGACGTGGGCGTTTTACACGATCCTGCGGACGCAGGCGCTTACAGGGGTTGAGCCGTGGGAGACCATACTGATCAACGGGATGGTGCTCGGAGACGACGGGCACAAGATGAGTAAGTCGCTGAACAACACGGTTGCGCCTGAAGCGGTGATCGAGCAACACGGTGCTGATGCGTTTCGGCAGTGGGCTGCGATCGGGGGATCGACTGGATCAGACATCATGTTCAGATGGAAGGATGTTGTTGCAGCATCACGTTTCCAGCAGAAGCTGTGGAGCATTGTCAGGTTTGCGCTGCCGCATATCTGTGGTATCACAGATACCGCTGATACCGGCGATGCCGCACTTGCACCCATCGATCGATGGATTCTCAGCAAATTAAATGCGCTAATTCTGGACGTAACCGACGCGATGGACAGGTACCAGTTCGATCTCGCCTTAAAGATGATCAGATCGTTTGCATGGGACGTTCTTGCAGACCATTACATCGAACTCGTCAAGCACCGACTGTATGGCGAGCCATCGCCTGACTGTCAGGCGGCAAGGCAGACGCTGAAGGTGACGATCGATACGATCGCGAGGATGCTTGCCCCGATCACGCCGTTCTTTGCAGAGGAAGTATATTCACAGCTTCATGCATCCGCATCAGGGAGCGTACATGAAAGCACGTACCCGATCGCAGACGAAACAATGGTCGATCCGGAGGCTGAGCGTGAGGGCGAGCGGATCAAGGACATCGCTCACGGGATCCGGAAATACAAATCAGAGCACGG
>DAOWIV010000231.1 GCA_030640725.1 Methanosarcinales archaeon
AGTTCCAGGGACAGGGCGTCTGCCATCACATCGATGAACGGCGAGGTCATGATGTTTCCGATCTCAAGTATTGCGGACTCCTGCATCTCGGTCAGGTAGTCCAGAGGATCATCCTCATCCATCCCTGCAAGCATGATGTCAGCCATCTCGCGTGCACTCTCAATCGAGAGAATTGTCAGCACCGTGCCTGACAACTTGCCGGAAAAACCCACATACGCCCCCACAATCGTGTCACCAGACAGTTTCAGGATATCAGGGATGCTTTTGATCGCGTCCACATGGACTGCAGAGACATCCATCTCAACTGCCATGCAGAGCATCTCAGAGAGCGACTCAACCACCATGGACGCGCTGTTATCACCCATCTCCTTTAACGTTTCAAGATTTGCAAGTTCGACCATAATTACTCCAGGCTATCAAACATCATCTGCATCTTATCAGGATCAGGGAGCACTAGAATGTGGCAGTCGATATCCTGATCCGTGACATGGATCGCGCTGTTGAAGACCACGGCAAAATCCCCTTTCTCAGATGCCCGCGCAAGTGCGGCATCGATGATTGAGGGGACATAGTCACATACGTATGCAGGCGGCGTCTGGGTAAGCCCCATGCTAAATTCGTCCGCCCACACATCGATGAACGATGATGTGATGATGTTTCCGATCTCCTCGACCGCTGACTGCTGCATTTCCGTTAGCACCTCGTCTTCGGCAGGCTCGTCGCCCATACCTGCCAGCATGATATCAGCAAGATTTTGGGCAGACGGAATCGAGAGCAGTGTCAGCACGGATCCCGGAAGTTTGCCTGTGAACCGCACAAAGAGCCCGATCATCGCATCGTCGGTTATGCCGATGGTCGCCGGGATCTGCTCGATCTCGGTCAGGTTGACAGCCGAGACCTCCATCACCACTTCCATGCCGGTCATCTCGGCGAGTGATTGGATCGCCATCTCGGCACTCTGGTCACCCAGCCGTTTCAGCCCTTTGAGTGTATTCATCCCGATCATGACTACTACCCCAGTAAGCTCTCGACTTCCTTGATGACACTTGGTCCCTGAAATGGCTTGGTGATATAGCCCTTGGCGCCGGCTTTGATCGCCGCCTTCACCTTCTCATCCTGCCCAACAGACGTGCACATGATGATCTTTGCGTCAGGATGTTTGTTCGTGATGTTGCTCGTTGCAAGTATTCCGTCCATGTGCGGCATCACGATATCCATCAGTACGAGGTCAGGAGTCAACTGATCATACATCTCGACTGCCTCTACCCCGTTCTCTGCCTCTCCTGCGATGGTATGCGAAGCTGCAAGCACTTTCTTCAGGAGTGCCCGCATAAACTTCGAATCATCGACAAGTAATATGTTTGCGATACTAACCCCTCCGTATTCCTTATATCTGCATTTTCTTGTTCACTATATTTCTACCTTTCGGCGTAAGTTTGACATCCTTCCGGAGGCGGATCAGTTCCACAAGCCCGTAGGATATCAGTTTGTCATAGATCAATTCGATCTGATCCACATCCATCTCTTCCATGAATGTGGGCACCTCGAGTGCGGAGACGCCGGAATATAGCGCGACCAGTATCTCCTCCTCGGTCTCAGCGATTGCTGCATCAGACGACGAATCCGTTGCACTGTCGCTTGCATGACTGGATATCACCCCCTGCTCGCGCAGGTGGTCATTAATGTATTCTATGAGTGAATTCTGAATTCCTGACAGTATGAATGTGTTATAGATATTCTCGCTATCAGAATGTTTGATATTTACGATTTGCTGCACTTTCCCGCCGATATTCGGACTCTCGGTCTGCACCATCTCGATGTTGTTCATCAGGATCTCGACGTTGCCTGCCTTGCGCTGGATGATCAGTTTGTCTGCCGCGCCGCCGGGCGTCCACACGATGTTGAGAAGCCCCTGTACCCACTGGACGCCGTCCTTGATCACTCCGCCGACTTTTGCAGGGTGCAGAATATACACAGGCTTCTTGTTTAGCCGCAGGAACATGATATACTTTTTCAGTTTCTTCAGTTGCGCAGGCTGTCCTGTGATCGCGACCGTTATCTCCTTGTTTTCGATGACGTGCGTGACCGCGATATAATCCGAAACCGATGTTCCGAGTTGTTTCTTTGGAATCTCTCTTCCAAGGCTTGTGATCGATGCAAGCGGGACGCCTCTCTTGTTGTTGCCGTACATGAGCCAGATGCCACCGTAAGTGAGCACAACCTTGCACTGCACCCAGTTTGTTTGTGTGGCATAACTCTCTACAAAGAGGATTTTACCATCCAGCCATGTAACGATCTTTTCTTCGCCCATATCACTTTCTATATATCCGTTCTTTGTTACTTACCGGTATGAACTTGTCTTTTGCCTCGCCGACCAGTGTCTCGGTCTTTCCCATGACAAAATACCCGCCATCGACCAGTGATTTATAGAAATTAGCGAATAACGTCTCCTGCAACTCCCTTGAGAAGTATATCACGACATTCCTACAAAATACCACATCCATCATCGCATGTGGTCGATCATTGATCAGGTCGTGTTTTTTGAACGTGACTATCTTACGGTTGGGTGCGATCACCTGATATTGCCCGCCATTTATTTTTTCGAAATACTTTGTCAGGTAGGATCGCTTGACCCCTTTTAAGAGGTTGGGATCGTATATCCCATCACTTCCCCTTTTCAGGGATGCATTATCAATGTCGGTCGCAAGGATCGTAATCTTGAAATCCTTGGTCTTCGGACCGAGTATCTGATCGAGCAGCATCGTTATCGTGTACGCCTCAGACCCATTAGAACAGCCGGCACTCCATATATGCAAGGTGTTCTGCTTTTTTGCCTGCTTTTCTTTGATTATGGATCTTAAAACGCGCTCGACTTCGGTAAACACACTGACATCCCGAAAAAACTCAGTGACATTGACGGTGAGCACGTCCAGCAGTATCTGGTACTCATCCGGGACCGTATCGAGTACTTTTATGTAACTCCGGTACGTTTTTGCACCTGTGGCGCGCATCCTGATGGCGAACCTCCGCTTCAGATACGGATCCTTGTACTGACTGCAACTAAAGTGCTTGTCCCTGGATATCTTATCCTTCAATTTCTCGAAATCATCCATCTAAATCACCTTCGACCCCTTTGCAATCGTCTTTATGACATATTTTCCGTCATTGGTATGCAATTCGACTGTCCTGCCATAATTCGCGCCAACGTCTTCTGCGAGCAGCTTGATCCCTTCCTGTTTCAGTTTCTCTTTTACTGCGACAACGTTGTTATCGCCGACCTTCAGAAACGAACTGCTTTCCTTCATACATGAAAACATGTGTGCCCCGCCCGCGATCTTGGCAGTTATATTTTTTTTAATAGCGTGTTTCCGGATCATTTTCTGAAGAGTCATATCAACAGCGGTATCCGCGTATTTCATCGGGTTGGGATCGCCACCGTTGCTTCCGCTTGCGGTGCGTTTGCTGGTCGGGAGCATGATGTGCGCAAGCCCGCCCACGCGGGTCTCTGCATCGTAGAGCGCTATGCCGACACACGAGCCAAGCCCGATGGTGATCAGCACCCCCGGCTCAGCAGCCACCTTCAGATCAGCCATTCCCACTTTGATGATCTCTGGCATTCTCAAATCCTTCTTATTCTTAGAGTCTTCTTTCCCTACTCACTACACCATCGAGGCAACGTCCAGTATCATGATCACTTTACCGTCACCAAGGATGGTGGCGCCAGCAAATCCTTTGACACCCGCAAGCATGCCGCTTAACGACTTGATCGCAATCTCC
>DAOWIV010000132.1 GCA_030640725.1 Methanosarcinales archaeon
AAGTTCGGGCTTAGGGTGACAAGCCCTGACCTTAAACTGATGCTTGCCCGTGCAATCTCGGTTGTCGAGGGTCACACCACCGCTGACGCCGTATTCATCGGAACGTGTTTTCGATGTGCAGAGGGCGCGCTCGTCAGAAATGAGCTCCGCAGGTACATCCATGAGAAATCCGGGCTTCCTGTGATCAGTTATTCTTACACCGAGCGCACCACGGCAGATACGCTTCTCACAAGGATGGAAGCGCTCACAACGGTAGCGAAGAGGCGCAGCTTGCTTGCGCGCGAGAAACAGACCGGGCTTACAGCCGGAATCGACTCAGGATCGACCACCACGAAGGCGGTTGTGATGGAGAACAACAAGATTCTCGGATTCGGCTGGGTCAGTTCCACTGATGTACTCAAGAGCGCTGAAGAGGCTTACACAATCGCACTCACGGAGTCCGGCGTCGACAGGGATGCGATTCAGGCACTCGGCGTCACAGGATACGGCAGATTCCTCCTTGGAAAGCCATTCAAAGCCGATCTGGTTCAGGAAGAGATCACAGTCAACTCAAAGGGCGCGGTCTACCTTGCTGATCGTCAGAAAGGGGCTGCCACCGTAATCGACATCGGCGGGATGGATAACAAGGCAATATCGGTACACGACGGAATTCCCGGAATCTTCACAATGGGCGGGATATGCGCAGGTGCATCAGGGCGTTTCCTTGAGATGACGGCAAAGCGCCTGGGTGTTGACATCACCGAACTCGGCAAGCTTGCGCTTGCTGGTGATGCATCCAACATCTCGATGAACAGCTACTGTATCGTATTTGGTATCCAGAGTCTCGTAAACTCACTATCAAAGGGCGCACGCCACGAGGATGTCGCGGCAGCAGCCTGCTACAGCGTGGCAGAACAGGTCTATGAGCAGCAGCTTCAGGAGGTCGAGGTGAGGGAACCTGTGATCATGGTCGGGGGCACCGCGTTAATCGAGGGGCTGCCTCATGCGATGCACGAACTGCTTCAGGCAGAGGTGATTGTACCGCCAAATGCGCAGTTAATCGGCGCTGTAGGTTCAGCGCTCCTGTCGTCGGGTTTCGTAGAGAAACGAGAGTTGTCCGGGTGAAGGTAAAGGTGAATGTGACATGAAGCCGCTCGAAGTATTCAGGGTCGAATCTCCGGATAAGACCGGTGCGGAGTCGTATGAATTGGTGACCCGTGATGTTCTCGCCGATCTGGAACTAACAACGATTTTAGGGCGTTTGTGGATATATATCGACCCGAAAGAGCCCGTTTTCATCTTCTGTGCGCTGATCAGGACAGGTCTTCCGCCTATTCGCATCAAAGACATAGCAGATATCACAACAGGGACGACGAGTGCTGAAGGGGTGCTCATAGCAATCCTCAACGAGGGTTACGTTGTTCCGCTGTTAAGCACCCTTGTGGCAGAGTACGGGCGTGAGAACATTTCGCAACCGGACAAGAAGACGATAGCGATAGCGACTGAGGATAAGATCAAGGTTGCAGAATCGGTCGCAGAGGTTATCATTGCCGATCCGCGCAGAGAGGTTGATTCAAGGCTTGCTGATGCGCTGCTCAGGATCACGCCGGAAGGCTTTCGGGTGCGGCACCACGCATCGACTGAGTCTGAGATGCTCTTTGTCGCATCAGAGGATGCTATAAAACCCGAATGGATCGACCGGGCGAACGATATGATGAATCAATTGAAGGACATGAGTGAAGAGGTAGTCAATCATGCTTGAACCGATCCTGTACGAAGGTGGCGTCTTCAAACACAATCTTGTAATCGAATTAATCGAGGACCTCGGCGGATATATTATCCAGACCAATTTCATGCAGACCGAGGTCATGATCCAGATGCTCTGCCCACATGCGGACATATCCATGGTCGAGGACCTGGCGAAAGAACTCCGCTCCAAGATCACGAGAGCGCCGCTCACAGGCACCGACATCATCGTGATCGCGCCATCACTTGCGTACCAGCATCTTCCGCACCACGCGTGTGATGTGGCAGAGTATATGCGCAGACATGGTGCAAACACGACGTTGATAGGGCTTGCAAGAGGTGTCGGGCGAAGAACCGCACAGATATCGTCAAAGGAGCGTGCACTCTCGGATGAGCACGATCTTGCAATCTTTACGTTCGGAAACTTCGAGGACTGCATCATGCATAAGAAATACGTTCTGTACAAGGACCTTGAGGTGCCATGCATCGTAACAGGCACTCCGGAATTTGAGGAGGTTCCGGCGTACGCGGATGCTTATGTCGGTGGGCTTGGCAGGATCGCACACCGGCTGAGGGGCGAAGGCGAACTCGTTGCGCTTGATAAACTGACAGAGGTTGCAGGCAAGATCCTTGATGAAATCCGGCTTGATATCTCGAAGGACCCGCTGACCACGCACCCGGCCCGCATCATGAAAGAGATCAAGGAACAGATACCAGAGATCAATAATTCTCTCTCTCCTGCGCCAATCACGCTGCAGCTCACTGGCGCTCGCGTCAAACTGCCGTATTCCCTGTATAAGGGGGCTGTTGAAAATATAACGTTTGAAGAGGGTGTGAAACTCGGCGAGATCGCAACGGTGCTGCCATCGCGTGTGAGGGATTATATGTTGATAAGAATATTGCCAAAATCAGTGACCGGTTTTGTCATTTAGAAGTCCTGGAATTTTAAGATCGAGGAGGCACGATGGACATCGAGAAGATACAGAGGATCATGCAGCAGGATCCTGATGAGGTTGTGGATGAATTGATGGATGCAGTCGAGAAGTACTACGGCGAGGTTCCGTATATCCTGCAGTACCTGCGGGACACGCCAGAACTCCTTGTCCCGAAGATACTCTACGACAGCGCAATCATAAGGGAATTCAAGCGCCTTGATCCGAAAACGGTTGAGCTGATCTCGATAGGCGTATCTGCTGCACTCAGGTGTGATCACTGCCTGCGAATGCATGTCCGCATCGCAGAGAAGCTCGGGCTATCAAAAGAGGAGATATTTGATGCGGTCCTGATCGCAGGCACGCTCTCGAATGCAACCGTGCTCGCTTATGCGACGCGGGTGCTC
>DAOWIV010000061.1 GCA_030640725.1 Methanosarcinales archaeon
ACCAAAATCGACCTTCTCCCCGAGTTCGAGCGCCCACCACTCAAAACAGTACGAAGACGGCATCAGAGGATGGTTATTCTCAAGAAAATCGCCGTAATTGATCAGAACCTCCCCCACATCAAGAATCTTCTCGATCTGGTCATGGAGTTTTCTTGCCTCTTTTTCGTCGCTGATATGCACCACGTCCCCGCTAAACAGGCGCACAGTCGGACCATCGATGCCGTCCACAGGACAGATGCCTGCCGCCTTACCCGGGCGCTCGACCCGCACCTGGGTGCCTGGTGCAAGAAAACTGTCTGTCACGATCATGGTCGCCGGAGAGACCCCGGCAGCGGCAAATCCAGTGTTTCTCGACCTTCCGTACCTGAGCCTGAACCCGCCGGGCATCGAGGGGTGCGAAAAGACCGGTCTGCCAGCAATGAGATCGTTTAAGTACTTGCCCTTTGGTTTGATGACCATACTGCCATCATCATCGCTCTCGCCTTTCGTGCTCGTAGCAAGCTGGTTTAAAAAATCCCATCCATCAAGATTCAGTTTTGCTACGTGTTTCAGAATCTTTGGCGCTTTGAGTGCCATTCCTTCGGCGATAACGAGCGCCATACCACCCCGGACACGGTTTGTCTCGACCCGTGCCAGATTCCGGTAGCCTTCGACCTCCTCCTCCTCGGTCGGCTCGCCAGTGATGCAGATCGGGCAGTTTGTTGCGATCAAACGGATCTCCTCGTCAGACGGCATGTACTGCAGGTTGGCGATCCTCCGGTAGATCGTTATCTCCTCCACATACCGCTCGATCTCCTCGTTTCGCGGGATATATCTGTTGATGCCAAGTTTCCGCCGCACATAGTCCGCAACCAGTACGGATAGTGCCTGCGCAGTCCCGCCTGCGCTCCTGATCGGTCCTGCGTAGAAGATGCGGACGAATTCGGTTCCATCATCGTTATCCGCGATATCGATCTTTGCAATCCCCTCGATCGGTGCTGCGACCACCCCTTCGGTCAGCAGTGCGACCGCAGCCCTTATGGACGCCTCCACAGCCTCATCCCTGCTATCGAACTGGTGGGTGCGCATGGTTGCGATATCCACACCAAGCTGCATCGCAGCCTCCTCCCTGCTCAGCCCCATGTCGTGTTCCAGCTCACGGATCCGGTCAGCAACCGGGATTCCGATCAGGTTCTCAACACGGTCGGCAAGGTCTTTCGCAAGCGGGATCTCGGGGTGTAGCTCAGGGTCACACCCTCTCATGCGCGCTGCTGTCACGATCTCGATTGCCCGCTGCACGTCGTTTTCGAGATCCTCGAAGTAGGAGTATGTATCAGGATGCGTGTTAGAGTGTGCGTCAGGATTCACAGCTTATGTATACGCGACTATTATGAGGTAAATCTGTTGGGTGGCAAGATACCTTGGGTCCTGGCAGGATCTTATTCCTTGCCTTCGCCGGTCTTTCCGCCACTGTAGAAAAGATTGCTCTGGTTTGCGATGTCTATTCCACCCCAGAGGTAATTATCCACGCAATCGATCGCGCAGCGGATGCTCTCGTCCTCGGATGCATCCAGAAGCGTTCCGATTATGGTCATGCGTTCATGGTCTGTGAGCCTTTCACACGCATTCGAGCCAAAGCGGTAGAGTGCTTCCGCTGCAGCTTCGCGCACATGCGGCTCCGGATCATCAATTAAATATATAAGAGAATCTATTGCATAATTAACATCAAAACTGCCCCTCACTATGATCTTGCTGAACATCTCGGCGATGCTCTGGCGCACCCCGGGATCGTTGTCCTTCAGCGCGCTTACCAATGTATCGATCTCGTCGATGTACAGGTCAAGCTCAAAGTATGAATTGAACATCTCGCTTAAGTACACCGGCTCGACAGACCCCAGACTGGCGACAACCCTGCGCACCATGACATCATCGTCCCTCAACAGGTCGAAGAAGCGATATAGCATCTGGTTCTCAAGCAGGTACATCATCTGGGCAGCAACGACTCCGATATTCTCGGATGCACATTTCACCAGATATATCAGGAGCGGGACGATCGCATATTCGTTCTGAAGTTCGGCATACAGATCGCACAGCTCGAGTGCCAGCGAATTCTCGTTATACTTATCAGATGAGTTTATCGCCGTGTAGTCTCCTTTTACTATGCTCACAAGGTCGCCAAAGTGTTCCGAATCAGCTATGTGCGGCTTAACAACGTCTATGATCGCATCAAGACCCCCGTTCCCGAATTCGCAGAGTGCGCGGGCAGACTCCCAGTTCGGATAGTAGCTTCCGCCCCTGTCCGATGCCTCGATCGATGCTTCGATCTCCTGCACAAGCGTATCCTTGAGTGCTGGAATTGCAGACCGGTCCCCGATCTTTCCAAGAGCGTAAGCGGCGCCTTTGAGTGGCAGCACTTCGATTAGCGCCGGAATTGCAGTAGGATCTCCGATCATACCGAGTGCTCTGGCAGCATCCTCGCCGATAGACTCCATAAACACGATTAATGCAGGGACTGCCGACACATCCCCGATCCTACCAAGCGATTTTGCAGCATTTCCGGATACCAGGTAATACGGGTCGTCCAGCGCCTCTATGAGCGCAGAGACCGCGCGTTTGTCTATGTTTTCACGGTGCACCGTCCTTGTTTCTCTCAGGTTTTCGGTGTACTTTGTCTCAACATGCTTCTCGCCGACCTCACCGAGTGCATCCGCAACACAGACGCGGGTGATCCTGCACCCTTTCTTCAACGCTTTGAGCAGCTCATCAATGTTGGCATTCGCAATCCTTCCGAGATGCTCGGAAACATAAGCCCAGTGCAGATTGTACCATGAATCCCAATCTTCGCAGGGCTTATGTCTGCTGACGGCAGCCTCGCTCTCAAGCAATTCTATCAATGCGGTAACAGCAGCCGCTTCATTGAAGTTGCCGAACGCTTCGACGATGCTTTTACGCACCCACCGATCCTGCTCCTTCATTTCGTTGAAAACCGGATAATACGTATCCCCCAGTTTGCTGAGCGATTCAGCCATGAGCCGTATCTTTATGCTATCATCGATCGACATCTTCAGAAGGATATTGAAACCATCGTCTCCAAGCTTGCACAACGATATTGCAGCGGCGTTGCGTACCGCCCTGCTGTCGTCACGCCATACCACCTTTGTAAGCACATCAAAAACCATCGAGAGATCGCCGTTCATATCCCTGCTCATATTTCCAAGTGTGACCGCAGCCTCACAACGCGTCTTCCTTGTCCTGGTGCCCTGCTTGAGCAACTCTATGAGTTCAACAGCTTCTGCCACAATCCCACACCCACTTATGTACACTTGTGCGTTACAGATATTTTAAGCTATTGGCGAGAACACTCTGGTAACCTTGCAACTCCGGAATCTTGTCTCTCGCCTAAGTTCTATAGACCCTGGCCAATGGTGTGCGGGTCGGCAGCTTCCCTGCATTGGGAAGGGTTTTTGATATATATACAAGACTAAATATGATACGGATTAAAGCGTTCATCTGCAGACAGATATCTCAAGAAACTGCTGGCTGAACTGCCGACCAATGCTGAGATGACTCGGATATCTGCTTGGTTCTCATGGAAGTCTCCAAAAACTAATATACCAACCATAGTTTATTTCAGTAGGTATTATATAAAAATCTGGTTAAAATTACGAATCGCACGAATCACCACTTTTACGAGTGCACGGAAAGCGCACATACCGGAAATTTCAGAAATACGCGGTGTGTGCCGATGAACAGGACAAATTCGTGGCATTCATGGTAAATATCTTGCACCAACACATTATATGAGCGTGGCACCTTCTGCTGGTAACTTATTTATTATAAGTTCCCTGAAACTCCGAAAACGCCTCCACTACCCGCGCATTCTGCTCCGCGGTCCCGACGCTCACCCGGACAAGTGAATCCCCGGCACCACGGAATGACGAGCAGTCCCGCACGATTATCCCGCTGCGAGCAAGAAAGTCGCAGACCGCATCCGACCGGTGCGGCGAGACATCGACGAGCACAAAGTTCGCCTCGGACAGGTAGACATGAAACGGAATCCCTGCAAGTTTCCTGCGACCATCCCGGACAAGCTCAATGCTTCGTTTCAGGTGCTCTCTGTCACCGAGCGCTGCAATGCCTGCCGCCGTTGCAAGACTGCTGACCGCAAACGGGGTCGCATACCTCAGGTACCGCTCCCTGATCCGCTCAGACATGACCCCATAGCCAACCCGCAATCCGGCAAGCCCGAACGCCTTTGAGAGCGTGCGCCCGACCACCAGATTGTCGTATTCTCCTGCGAGGTGGATCATGCTCCTTTCCGAGAATTCGACGTACGCCTCATCGAGAAAGACGATCGCGTCGCGCCCTTCCAGCCCTTCAAGGATCGTTTGGAGGTCTGACTCCGGTATCAGGTTCCCGCTCGGGTTGTTCGGCGAGCAGAGGAAGACTACCCGCGTCTCATCAGTCACCTGCGATAGTATGTCCTGCGGATCGATTGCAAAGTCGCGGTCCCTGAGGGCGAAGACAGGGGTTCCGTGATGCGCACGTGCTGAGATCGCGTAGTAGCTGAATGTCGGTGTCGGGGTGATCGCCTCTCCCGGCATCAAGATCCGCATCAGGGTGTCGATAACCCCGTCCATACCTGCGCCAGCTACGATATTTTCAGCAGGATGCCCGGTGTACTCTGATATTGCATCGCATAGGTCTCTTGCGTCGCTTTCGGGGTACACGCTGATCCCGGACGCACGTTCGGTCACGGCTCGCACGGCTGCATGGGAAGGTCCGAGCGGGTTTTCGTTTGACCCGAGTTTGATGATCGAGTCAACCGGGATCCGGTATTCTTCTGCGATCTCTGCGATCGATCTGCCGGGTACGTATCCGCTGTCGGTGCCAGTGCCGGGCGTATGTTTCATGCTGGTGATTTTGGTGGGTGGTGTTATAATTTGTTTGCCTGCGATTCCAGCTACCCTGCAGAAGTGGAATGCGAAGCGATGGCGCTTGGCATCGTTGAGAAGATCATTCCGGACTCGGGTGGTATATACGCTATGGTCAGTCCGACGACGGTCGCATCTGATGTGAGGGTGCCCGACGTGATCGATGCGATGGAAGGGCGTGCTCAAAGCCCCAGTTCTCTCAGTTTCTCTGATCCTGGTTTGCCATCTTCCCATCCGCGAAGTTCGTAATACTCCGGAAGCATCCGATCCAGAAGTGATACATGACCTTTGGAGGGTCCATCCGGCATCGGTTCGTCGAATCTCTTCGGCAACGTGTCATCCTTTTCAGCAAACCCGTACCGATTGATCATCAATCTCTCGAGATTGGTTACCCGCTCGCCGATCATCAGTAGTTCCTG
Organism: Methanosarcinales archaeon; assembly: GCA_030640725.1. GTDB lineage: Archaea > Halobacteriota > Methanosarcinia > Methanosarcinales > Methanogasteraceae > Methanogaster_D. The sequence goes on from DAOWIV010000061.1 coordinate 5,333, forward strand.
ATCATCCAGCTCCCACCCGGTGATGCATGAAAGCATATCAGCATAATCGGGCAATCCGAGAGCGAACGTGTTGAAGAGACAGACCACTGATGAGTTGACAAGCGATGTGAAATCCTGGAATGTCTTTGTCCACTGCGCTTTCCCTTCTGTTGTGTAGGGATCCAATTTTTCAGGAAGCCCCAAGATCTCCGGCG
>DAOWIV010000016.1 GCA_030640725.1 Methanosarcinales archaeon
TAATAGATTATCGGCGAAGCATCAAGTACTGCCATCAGCCCTCTAAATCTTTAATCACGTCTTCTGGTTCCATTTTAATCGCTATGTCCATCTGAGAAGATAAATCCAGCATCTCAACGTACGTGACTTCAGCAATCCGGGCAGCCCTGCGAAGCGTTACCTTACCATCACGCAGAAGATTCAGTGCCCGCTCCATTTTCCAATGCTTTGCAGCGCTGGATAATAGTCTCTTTACAACTTCTGTTCTGTCGATCTCTTCCACTTCACCGATCTCTTCTATCTCCCTGAGTAGATCCTCAGGAACACGGGCTGTGATTGTCCCAGCATTCATCCGATCACCAATATAATTTAAATGAATGTGATGCCTCATAAAAGCATCGCAGAATCATATCTTCCCCTTGCCCCCTGTAACAGAACTCCCTACTTAACCCGCCCATAAACTCCCGCGTCCAATTACAGCACCCCCCGCAGCGCTATACTATGCAATCGCGCGTACCGGCAGGCATCAGGCGCAAACGAGATCGCGACACAGGCTCACTCTCCCACTACATGAGTCTTGATCAGATTGGTAGTCCCGGCAGAGAAGATGGGCACGCCTGCGGTTAGCACCACCCGGTCACCTATGTTCACGAACCCGGCATACACCGCAGACCGTATCGATGCCGCAACCATCTCGTCGGTGTTCTCGGTCACCAGCGGGAGCATCTGCGGGACAACGCCCCATATAAGCGCAAGCCTGCGGAATGTTACCTCGTCAGGAGTCACAGCAACGATCGGCGTCTCGGGACGGTACATCGAGACGATCCTTGCCGTGCTTCCCGAGTACGTGGTAGTAATGATCGCCGCAGCACCCAGATCCTGCGCAAGCTGGCACACGGCATGACCGATGCCCTGCGCGACCGGGAGCGTTGCCGTTTCTGCACGTTTGCGCACGTCACGTACTGGTAACGTGGGTTCGGTAATCTTTGCGATTTTATCCATCATAATAAGGCTCTCGACCGGATATTTTCCGGATGCGGTCTCGCCTGAGAGCATAATCGCGTCAGTCCCGTCCAGTATGGCGTTCGCAACATCGGTCGCCTCGGCACGGGTAGGGATCGCCTCGTGGATCATCGACTCGAGCATCTGGGTGGCGGTGATCACGGGTTTTCCTGCCAGATTAGCCGCCTTAATAAGTCTCTTCTGCGTAACCGGGACCTCTTCAATCGGGATCTCGACTCCAAGATCGCCTCTTGCCACCATGATTCCATCTGCTACCTCAAGAATCTCCAAAAAATTATCAAGTCCCTTTTTGGTCTCGATCTTGGCAATGATCGGGATATCCGCATCATGTTCCCGGAGCGCCTGCTTGAGATCCAGGACATCGGATGCCGCCCTGACAAACGAAACCGCGATGTAATCGACTCCCTGCTCTATGCCGAACAAGACGTCCTCAACATCCTTCTCAGTGACGCTCGGCGTCGAGAAATTCGCATCCGGGACACACACGCCCCTTCGATCACGGATTACGCCCCCGACGAGGATTTTTGTCTCAACATATCCGCCGCTGGTTTTCAGAATCGACAGCCGGATCAGACCATCATCGATCAGGATCGTCTGACCCTCGGAGACCTCCCGATCAAAGAACGGATAGTTCACAGCGATCATCTGTCGGGTCACGCTGCCAGCGCTCGCAGAATCTGTCGAATCTATGCTTGCCGGGTCCGTGCAGATCGTCAGGTCATCGCCCGCATGTAAAACCATATCCCCGCCACCCGGATTTCCGGTCCTGATCTTCGGACCCTGAATATCCATCATGATGGCGGTGGGGGTCTTGTTTTCACCTGTCAGCTCTCGTATCATCCGTATCCGGTCTCTGTGCCACTCATGCGTGCCATGCGACATATTGAGCCTGACTACATCCACTCCGTGACGGATTAATCGGTTCAGGACGTCACGCGACTCGGTCGCAGGACCGATGGTGCATACAATCTTAGTTCTTCGTCTATGAGCCATATTTCCCACGTGTGATCTTTGAACCTCCTCGGATATATGGTTTGGCGTCCAGGGAACCGTGTGGCAAAGCACGGAAAACGCCGGATGCCGCAAACACGGACATGGGTGCAAAGGCAGGGGCACCCACGCAAGTATTACAATGCCTGCACACCGATCATGATCCATGGTCGAGTCCCAGATATCTCCGCTCATCGCATTTGTCGCTGGAATTGCAAGCGTGCTGTCGCCGTGCGTACTTCCGCTGCTGCCCGCAATCATGGCATACTCTGTCGAAACCGGGAAACTGCGACCCATAGCGATTGTATCCGGATTATGCATCTCTTTTACGACGATGGGCGTGATAACGTCCGCATTCGGCTCGGTTGTCTATAAATATCTCGGATATATGGAAACTGTCGCCGAAATTACCATTATTTTGCTCGGGCTGGTCATGATCTTAGATCTCCCGATCTTTGATAGATTTGGGACGCTTGCGCCGCAGAATATGCCCCGAGATGGTTTGTTCGGCGGTCTGCTGCTTGGAATGTCACTTGGCATCATCTGGATCCCGTGCGTCGGTCCGATACTCGGCGGCATCCTGACGATGGCTGCGCTCGATGGCAACGTCCTGCGTGGGGGCATGTTGCTCTTTATCTACTCGCTCGGGCTCGGCATCCCGATGCTCGGGGTGGCATA
>DAOWIV010000252.1 GCA_030640725.1 Methanosarcinales archaeon
AATCATAGGCAATAACTCGGTCGTGGACTTTGTAAGCGCGAAAGCGATGTTCGGACATGGCGCGGACATGGTCTCGCTTGCAAGAGCCACGTTAGAGAATCCTGATGTGATAAACACCATTGTTCAGCAAGTAACCATGTTTCAGGAGCAGACCGGATGGTACAATGCACCAAAACATATCTGTGGCGGCGGGGACGATCGGGCGCTCGCTTTCTGCTGCTTACCTGTCAAACCGTGTGCGATTCATGGGGTACTCAAAAGATACGGGATGACGCCGCAGGAGTTCACAGACCTGAAGATAGAACTCTCACGCGGCACGCCGCTTGAACTCGGGGATCACACATGCTTCGGGACGCTGATCTGGTGCTGCAAACTCACGAAGCCGTGCTTCCTGCGAAACGCCGTATTCGAGCAGATCGGTCTGTCCGGGGTTGAGTACATGGAACTTAAGAAACGCCTTTCAGAGAAGATTCTTGAGCGTATTCGCGGAAAAACACGGATCATTGATTAATCGGCAGCAGTACCAGTCCCCTCATCAATATCAATACTGCGGATGATCATTACCGGTACGCTCGATGTGTGGGCAACCGTGCTTGCGACGCTTCCAAGAAGGATCCGGTCAAGCCCGGTCTTGCCAAGCGTGCCCATCACGATCAGGTCGATCTCGTTCTCATTTGCATAATCAACAATCTCGTGTGCCGGGTGTCCGTCCAGGACGACGCCCTCGAACGGTACTGAAGACTGCTCGCATTTCTCCTCCACATACTTCAGTGCCTCGTTGCCTTCTGCGCGTAGCAGTTCATATAGGCTTGTCCATGCGGCATCCATCGGCATGGACGCACATGCACTCGTGTCGAGCACGTACACAGCGCAAACGTCTGCGTCTGCGATGCGGGCAAGTTCGATGCCGTATTTGATCGCTCGTGCAGTGTTAGCCGATCCGTCTGTCGCAACCAGAATTTTTTTATACAATTCCTTCTCCATGAAAACCACCTCGCACACTCATTTACTACTGTTGAGATAAGGTTTGTGTTGAAATATGGGGGACTTTTTATTATTCTCTGATTACCCAGGTTCTATACAATTATACCAGCCACAGATCGATATAAATAAACGTAAATACAAGAATACGGAGCGTCAGCGGTCTATAAAATCATCGAAACGTTTAATCGGTGTTCATGTCAGCGTCGGTGCTGGCGTCACACACTCGCCCGGCGGCGTTGGGGTTGTTGCCGACGATACGCCCAGTCACGGTCGGTGTCAGAGTTTCGAAGCATCATGTTAGATGTGTGTCACTGCCACCACCCAGCGTGCAGTTTTCACGGGTATTCAGCCAGATAAAAACCTTCTGTTATGATGGAAGGTTTGATGCGAAAATCTACCATCATAATAGAGGGTTACATCTGAAGGTCGAAGAAAGGTTCACGGAAGTGACGACCTGAGATAAGCGGATTATTTGCTAAATCGATATCCTGTTTCGCACACTGATCTTGATCCCATCAGCTCCGCCGCCGCATCATCGCATACACAGCCAGCAAGCACCCCACCGCCGCAAACACCGCTGTGAACCCGGGCAGCCCCTGCTTCGACTTCGTAGGCGTTGCACCTGCGGCAGGCGCAGTTGCCTGCATCGGATCTGTTGCTCTCGGCGGCGGGGTGATGCTCTCGCCAGGCTGCGCCTGCGCCACATCCACTGACGCATTCACTGCCGATGCTGCGGGCGCCTTTGTCGCGGTCACTGTCACGGTCACAGTCGGCGTCGGCGTGGAGGTCTCGAACCATCCGGGTGGGTATGTGCCCTCTCTGCCGCCGGTTGGTACTGAACCGACAAGTGCGAATGTGTCGCCGGGTCCTTCCCTCCTTGTTACCTGCACGTTATCGCTGATGCAACCTGCCGAGAGCGTTCCGGTGCCGGATGCATTCCACGCCCATACCGTGATGTTTGCCCAGCCACCTGAATCAGGGGGGATCCTATCTGCAAACGTTTTTTTGGTGCCGTTGCTCCAGACACCGTTTATGCTGACGTTGTAGGAGTCTGTGGCATTGCTCGGATTGAAGACGGTTGGCGCTGAATTTACCCCGATATCGCCGAGACCGCTTGTTATCGTACTATCACTCTGCCACGTCGAACCTGCCTGGTTAAAACCATAAAAACTGCCATTAGCCACACCTGCTATGAGATACCACGTTCCGTCTTTCTGAAAGACAGTTGGTGCTGAATTCATCCCGATGTTGCCGAGACCGCTTGTTATCGTACTATCGCTCTGCCACGTCGAACCTGCCTGATTAAAACCATAAAAGCTGCCATTGGCCACACCTGATATGAGATACCACGTTCCGTCTTTCTGAAAGACAGTTGGTGCTGAATTCGTCCCGATATTGCCGAGACCGCTTGTTATCGTACTATCGCTCTGCCACGTCGAACCTGTCCGGTTAAAACCATGAAAGCTGCCATTAGCCACACCTGCTATGAGATACCACGTTCCGTCTTTCTGAAAGACACCTGGTGCTGAATTTCCCCCGATATTGCCGAGACCGCTTGTTATCATACTATC
>DAOWIV010000212.1 GCA_030640725.1 Methanosarcinales archaeon
AGAAGTGGGATATAAAATATAAAACTAATCAATGTCCTATACCTAATACCACCCTCTTGTGTTAATCTCGTGAAATCTTGTGGTTTTGGTCACCGCATTTAAACACATACACCACCTTAACCACGGATAAGGTTTTTATTAATGGATGCATGATATAGTAATGGGGTGCGTATTTGAAGGTACTGGTTGTAGACGATTCGGTGTTCATGCGAAAGATTGTGTCAGACATGCTGGAGTCTGACCCGCGTATCAAGGTCTGCGGTAGCGCAAAAAACGGAATCGACGCTATCGCGAAGGTAAAAGAATTGAAACCGGACGTGGTTACGATGGATGTCGAGATGCCGCGCATGGACGGACTCACAGCACTCGGGCATATCATGAAGGAATGCCCTGTGCCGGTGGTCATGCTCAGCACACTGACACAGAAGGGTGCTGATGCCACACTGACGGCGCTCAGTCGTGGTGCGGTAGACTATGTGCAGAAGCCGTCGGGAGCAGTCTCGCTCGACGTGAGAAAGGTGCAGAGCATATTGCTTGAGAAGGTGAAAGCCGCAGCGCAGTCAAACCCCCGACGGCTGATGCCAAATAAGAAGAGCGCACCATTAAAACCACTGAAATACACGCCCGGCTCAACGATGAGGATTATTGCGATCGGAACATCCACAGGGGGACCTGCTTCGCTTGCAGAGATCATTCCTCGTTTTCCGGCAGACACTCCGCCGATGCTGATCGTGCAGCACATGCCGGCTGATTTTACAGCGAGGTTTGCAGAGCGGCTGGACGACACTTCTGCGATCAGGGTCAAGGAAGCAAGCGCAGGGGACAAAATCGAGCCTGGGCTTGCACTCCTTGCTCCGGGCGATTACCACATGACGGTTGGCAAGGATGGCAGGGTTCATATAAACAAGAATCCGAAGATACACGGGGTCCGACCTGCTGTCGATCCGATGATGACCACTGCATCTGAGGTCTATAAATCGAAGATGATCGGGGTGATCATGACCGGAATGGGGCGAGATGGTGCAACCGGCATCGAAGTGATCAAGAAGAACAACGGCTCCACCATCGCACAGGATGAGGCGTCCTGCGTGGTATATGGCATGCCGCAGGAAGCGTATAAGACCGGATGTGTGGACCGGGTTGTACCGCTGTCACAGATACCGGCAGAGGTACTACGGAAATGTTAATATAATCGGAACGAAAACATTGAAACGGGGGTTAAGAAATGGATATGGATATGGCGGAGTACAAGGAAGAGTTTGTAAATGAAGCAAGGGAACACTTACAGATATTAAATCAATCGTTGCTTGATCTGGAACATGATACGTCCAATATGGATCTTCTGAATAACATATTTCGAGCAGCGCACACTCTGAAAGGTTCATCTGCGACGATGGGCTTTATGGAGTTGAATAAACTGACGCACCGGATGGAAAACGTCCTTGATGCGATCAGGAACGGCGAGACTGCCGTAACATCAGTGGTGCTGGATACGACATTCGATTGTTTTGACATGCTTGAGGTGATGATCGACGAGATCGATGCTGATTCGCCGAGCAGTGTCGATGTTTCGGATCTGGTGAACCAGCTCGACAGTCTGCTGACCGAAGATGGGGGGACTGGAGGGCAAGAAGGATCCGCGGCGCCAGCGGAACCTGCCGGAGCCGGGCAGCCTGAACCGGTAGAAGCGCCTGCGGGACTACCTGAAACAGGTCAGGCATTTACGCTCAGCGGAGACGATCTGGAAATAGCGAATGATGCGATTAACCAGGGTCTTTCCGTATTTAAAATGCGGATCGATCTTGAAGATACCTGCGCACTGAAATCGGTTCGTGCGGTGATGGTGCTAAAGAGCATCGGAGACCACGCCGATATCCTTGCGACCGTGCCGGGGGCTGAGGCGATAGAGGACGGGGAATTTGACCAGGGATTCGATGTGATCTTTGGCACCGAAGAAGACGGCAATGTGATCAAGGAGTCGGTCGGACACGTCAACGAGGTTTCAAAGGTGGACATAATACCGGCAATAATCGAGTCTGCCAAACCAGTGGCAGAAGCAGTGGCAGAAAGTACCTCAGAATCAGAAGCCGAATCTGCGCCGGAAGCGGCGCCTGCTGTGCAGAAAACACCTGCAACAGGTGCGAAAAAGCCGGATGTCGTGCGAAGCGTGCAGAGTGTGCGTGTCAACATAGAAAAACTGGACGCGCTCGTCAACATGGTCGGAGAGCTTGTCATTAACAAAATCAGGCTTCTGCAAATCCAATCAACGCATCAGATCAAGGAACTTGATGAAACAGTGTCAAACATCGACAGACTGACCAATGACCTGCGTGACGAGGTCATGCAGATGCGAATGGTTCCTGTCGATCAGATATTCAAACGATTCCCGAGAATGGTGCGGGACCTGGCAAAGAAGAAGGGCAAGGAGATCGAGGTGGTCCTCGAAGGCAGGGATATCGAGCTTGACCGGACCGTGCTCGACGAGATCGGGGAACCGATGGTGCACCTGATCAGAAACTGTGTCGATCATGGCATCGAACCTGCTGACGTGCGAGAACGTGCAGGCAAACCCGGAGGCGGGGTTATCAAGCTGATCGCACGCAGGGAAAAGAACCATGTTGACATCAAGGTGGTCGATGATGGTGGTGGCATCGATCCTGACAAGCTGCGAGCAAAGGCGGTAGACAAGGGACTTATAAGTAAGGGAGATGCAGAGGCGATGAGCGACGAGAATGCGCTGATGCTGATCTTCGCACCGGGATTCTCCATGGCAGAGGCGATCACAGACATCTCCGGAAGAGGCGTCGGGATGGACGTTGTAAAGACCAGCATCGAAGCTCTTGGCGGGAGCGTCTCTCTTGAATCGGATGTTGGCGTTGGCACCACCGTAACACTGAAACTTCCGCTCACGATGGCGATCATCCAGGCACTGCTCGTCGAGGTCGCCCAGCATGTATATGCCGTGCCGATCAGCAGCGTTCTTGAAACGGTCTCTGTGCCGACTGACAGTATCCGGGCGATGGGGCAGCAGAAACTGATAACGCTGCGTGGTAACGTGCTGCCGCTTATGTGGGTGCATGATCTGTTCGGAAACATATCCGAAAACGGGCACGAAGAGGTTACCGCGGTGGTGGTGGACCGCGGAGGTCAGCAGGTCGGATTGGTGGTAGATTCGCTGATCGGACAGCAGGAGATTGCGATCAAGTCGTTAAGCGGCATGCTTGCGGGTGTCAAAGGATTTGCCGGCGCCACCATCCTTGGTGACGGTAAAGTGATCATGATACTGGACGTTGCCTCGATGTTGTAGGGCATGATGGGTAGACGTAGAAACATGAGAAGGATTTGAGAATGCCAGAGATCATCAAAGTGGGAATGGCTGATCTGAAGGTGGCTGCTGAGCCGGGGGTGCTGAT
>DAOWIV010000209.1 GCA_030640725.1 Methanosarcinales archaeon
ACGACCGTATCCGGCGCATGGAGTGCAACAGGGATCAAACACTGGAGAAGAAGTGAAATGCTGCCGGCTGTGCCGATATCCATGCGGTATGTGCCACCGCTGATCTCGCCCGGGATGAATGTCAGTTCGGTAGACCTGATCTCATCGCCTGTTGTATCAGCCCCTGCAAGTTCGGTCATCGCTCTGATTGCGGTCAGGTGCTGAGCCGAAAACCCTGGTTTTGGGCGGTTTTTGCGAATATCAGTGATCTTAACAGGCGTCTTCGTAATCGCAGCCATGGCAACAGATGTACGTAGGATCTGCCCGCCGCCCTCTCCGAACGAGCCGTCAATGGTTAGCATAGATCCAAATCGACAATATGGTCGCCTAAAGCAGCCTTGCTGGCACGACCTGTTTCGCGATCAGGTCCCCGTAACCCTCCTGTTCGCGTATTAAGTCCACCCTACCATCGCAGACCAGGACCTCTGCACACCGGCAGCGCCCGTTGTACTGGGAGCTCATGGAAAACCCGTACGCTCCGACGTCGAGCACGGCAACCACGTCGCCAGGTTCGATTGGTGGCAGTTTACGATCCTTCGCGATGATATCGCCTGATTCGCAGATCGGTCCCACGATATCATACGTTTCTGTCCCGTCAAGATCCGCTTTGTTCGCAACAACCACCTCGTGGTACGCATCATACATCGCAGGGCGGATCAGTAGATTGAGTCCGGAATCCACGCCCACAAAAGTCTTTGCCGCCTTTTTTATGGTATTTACACCCGTGAGAAGAATGCTTGCATCGCCGACGATGTATCTGCCCGGTTCAAGTATCAGTTTTGGTGATATCCCAAGACTTTTCGAGCGATCATTGAATGTTGGAAGGATCGCGCCGGCAAGATCATGTGGTTCCGGCGTTTCCATCTCCTTCTGGTACGGAATGCCAAGCCCGCCACCGAGATCAACGAATTTGAGATCAATGCCGAGTCTCGTGATCTGTTCGACCAGATCCATCATCTTTTCGACTGCCTCGCCGAAAGGAGTAATATCGGTGATCTGCGAGCCGATGTGGCAGTGGATGCCAACCGGGCGCACCCCTTTGAGTTTTTTTGCCTCTTTGTACGCTTCCACCACGTCAGCGTACCCGATTCCAAACTTGGATGCCGCAAGACCGGTTGCGATCTTCGGATGGGTGTCAGGAGAGACGTCAGGGTTGACCCTGAATGCAACGTCCATCGTTTTGCCGGATCTGACCGCGAGATCAGAGAGCGCGTACAGTTCGTGCAGCGAATCCATAGAGATGCGCACTCCGGCATCGATTGCCATCTGCAGCTCGTTTAACGTCTTTGAGTTGCCATTAAAGAGAATCCGGTCCGGTGGGATGCCTGCAAGGAGCGCTGCATAGAGTTCGCCGTCAGAGAAGACGTCAGCACCAGCCCCTTCGGACGCAAGGATCCGCAGGATCGCAAGATTCCAGTTCGCCTTTGCTGCGTAGTATATATCCGCATCAGGAAACGCTCCCCTGAATGTGCGGAAGTTCCTGCGCACACGGTCCTCGTCGAGTACATACAGCGGCGTACCGTACTCCTGTGTGAGTGAGACTGTATCGACGCCGCCGATGGTGAGGTGGCGGTTCTGTATGCCGAGATGATCGCTTATTTTGGACATTGGTACTCCTAAGTATGAAATGTTACAGATATAAAAAGAGACGTCAGTTCCAAACTACTTAAGAGTTTTCAAAAATGGTCGGGGCGGTACTGTCGATTTTTCCAGTGAGATCTCCATACCCTTTGATTTTACCGCAGAGTGCGCAGAGTGACGCGGGGGGTTAAAAAACGGTCTCAAAAACTCTGCGCCCTCAGCGTTCGGCATTCGGCGCTGCTTCGCAGACCGCGGTGATAAATCACTTGATTTTCAGACAATGTCGGTCGATGCTCTGATGATCCTGCAGGCGGCGTGTGGGAACATAGATTTATCCTAACTCCTGCCCATAAATGGAGTATCAACCCGGTTAGCAGATACAAGGTGAAAAATATGAGAGCGCTCCAGGAACAGTATGTCGTGGATGGGAAGGGACAAAAAACAGCAGTGATCCTCTCGATTGGGGAGTATGAGGAACTGTTGGAAGACCTCCACGACCTATCGATCATCGCCGAACGCCGGGATGAGCCCACAATAACATTTGAAGATCTCAAGAAAGGGCTGAAAGAAGATTAGGCTCATAAGAAATTCGATGGAAGAGTTCGGCAGCACGAGATTTACACAACATCGACCCGTAACAAGTCCCGCGGATTATACGAGATATCGAATCGCTTGCGGACAACCCGTTTCCTTCGCAGCACCGTAAGATTCGAGGGTCAGTTCGGGATTACAGGATTCGGATTGGAGACTATAGGGTTATATACCAGGTGCATACTATATCCGGAGTTGTCATCATTTATCATATCCGGCATCGCAGACACGCGTATCGTAGGTGATTGTGGTGGTTGAAATGCTCGCCCTGCAAAACCGGTATCGATAGGCTGA
>DAOWIV010000051.1 GCA_030640725.1 Methanosarcinales archaeon
ATTGAAGCGGGTAGTATACACAGATCCGGATGTGATCGAGTTGTCAGATGAGTTTGTATGCATAAAGATCGATGCCGATCAGCACCCGGATATTGCGGCGAAGTATAACCCGCGTGGCTATGTGCCAACGATCGTATTCCTGCGTGCGGACGATACTGTTGTGCACGGTTTCATCGGCTATAAAAGACCTGATGAATTCATGAAGGAGATGATGGTTGCACTCGGTAAGGTATGATTGACCACCCGTGACAGAGTTCAGGATACGTGGCAACATGGTCGATTGGAGGCGCACTAAACCGGAATTCACAATCGAAACGTATAGCCATATCAAGAAACATGGAGTAAAGCGGTTTGAGGTAGAGGATGTTTTTAATAATACATTTCTGCCACTAAAGGTGCGTGTCAACGATGAAATCCGATATATTGTGCTTGGCGAGTCTTTCGGAAGGATTTTGATGGTTATCGTCACTCCATTACCTGGCAACAATGTCCGCATAATCAGTGCATACGAACCATCCAACAGATACAAAAAAGATACAAAAAATTATATAGGAAAAAATGCAAGAGATAACACGATGCGACGTTATCATGCAAAGAACGAAGAAGATCTGATACGACAACTTGAATCAGATCCTGGATTATTGGAAGAGTTCGAGGTTGTTGAACCTGTCCAAGGTCGGCAGAAGCAGCGTTCGCTTGGTAAACCAGTGCATGTGTTGTGCATTCAGGATTGATGATCACACTATTATATGCGGAGACCTTTGATCCCAGGTTTTCCACACTGGTACACACCTGCTTGCAATTACAGAATCGCGAGTAGTGATAACACATGCTTGAGATCATAGGAATCGGCGCACTAAATATGGACAAACTCTACCTTGTCGAGCGTATCGCAGAGCCAGGTGAGGAGGTCAGGGTCGATGAGGTCAGCGAGCAGCCCGGCGGCTCTGCTGCAAACACCATCGCAGGTCTTGCCAGACTTGGTGTGGAGACTGGCTTCATCGGGAGGGTCGGCGATGACGCCGATGGCGCACGTTTGCGCATGGAACTGGAAAAAGAGGGCGTGGACACACAAGGGATTGAGATTGCGCCGGGCAGAACCGGTATTGCAACCGTACTTGTTGACCAGAGCGGCGAGCGTGCCATGTACGTGTACCCTGGTGCGAATGACGAACTCTGCATAACGCCGGAGAACAGATCTTATGCAAAAAGCGCGAAATGGCTGCATCTCTCGTCGTTTGCCGGTGAAGCTCCGTTTGAGATGCAAAAAAACATTTTGAAGGAGTCGGAATCGAAAATATCCTTTGCTCCAGGGATGCTCTACGCGCAGAAAGGCATCGGTGCGCTGCAAGAGATCATCACGCAGGCAGAGATCGTCTTTTTGAACCGTGACGAAATCGAGATGCTGACTGGACTGGGTTACAGGGACGGCGCAGAGAAACTGAATGAGATCGGAGCCGCGGTTGTTGTCGTGACGCTTGGCAGGGACGGCTGCTACATTCGCACACCGGATGCGGAGACTGCTGTGCCCGGATATGCTGCAAAGGTCGTTGACACAACAGGCGCAGGGGACGCGTTCTGCGCCGGGTTTCTGTGCGGGTGTCTAAACGGCAGACCGCTTGATGAGTGTGGTCGCATGGGGAACCGGGTTGCTGCAAGGTGCATAGAAGCGGTTGGTGCGAGAACCGGGCTTCCCGGAGCGAAAATAGCAACGTCCTGAATACCCCACTGCTGCCAACGGCTTTGCTTCGCATTCTGCGGTGTGATTTGTGGAGTGTGGGGAAATCAAGTCAACTACCACTCAAAACCAGAGAGCTGCCAAAAATCATGGTGACCGGAAAATAGTAAAAAGTCCCAATACGAATCCCAAAGATTTAAACATCCCAGGAGCGAGTTATACAGAGGGTATATCAATGAAATCAAACGATCGCATAATAATCGATCCGAATGTACTCGTGGGCAAACCAATACTAAGGGGGACGAGAATCTCTGTCGAACTCCTTCTGGAACTGTTATCCAATGGGTGGTCTCATGAAGAGATACTCAAGAATTATCCACAGATAAGAAGAGAGGATATCTTTGCCGCACTAAAATATGCCGCTATTCTTCTGAAGGAAGAACACGTGTACCCCATACCGCAGAAGGTAAGAGCGTGACATTTCTAGTGGATGAAAACATACCTTATGGGGTGATAAAACGGCTTCGTGGAGCGGGAGCCGAGATAATTTCGGTTCTGGAAGAATTTCGTGGTATGAGCGATGAGAAGATTATGAAGATCTCATCCGGACAACGATTGACTATCATCACCTTTGACAAGGATTTTGGTTATCTGGTTTTTAAGAGGGGGATTGGCGCACCGTATGGAGTTATTTTGCTCAGGATCCAAATGAAATCTCCAGATTATATTTTCAAGATGCTGAAATGGATTCTTTTCGAGTCCGGGATAAAATTTGAGAGAAATTTCGTTATTGTAACCGAGAGTAAAGTAAGAGTGGTTCCGTTGGATTGATTGAGGTGATTTTGGGATATACTCGAGCATACGGCATAAACTGCGCTTTTTATCGACACTCACCCGATC
>DAOWIV010000135.1 GCA_030640725.1 Methanosarcinales archaeon
GATACGGATCTGCACAGCTTTCTACAAGGCAAAAAAGATACTGGCTTTATATAGTAATTTTCGAGTTCAACGTCTCCTTCTTTAAACAATCGTAACATCGTCAATATTCTCCGTAAAATCGCGTGTGGAAGGTCATTAAATTCTGGAGAAAACGCACTTGTTGGTTCAGGGGCGCGTTCGGAGTCCTTTTCTACCCAGTAGTAACAATCTATGCAAATATTTGATATTATTTTTACTTTTCCACCTAAAAACTCAGCGATTTCATTTTGTGGTATTTTTCTTATTTTAAAAGAAAAATCGATCTCATAATTCTTGAATGCCAATTTCATACCCTCAACATCGATGGTAGCTGTATCATCCATCTCAAAATTAATCAGGGGTGCAATTATTCGAACAGTCCATTTTTCTGCATGAATTTCACTCTCAAACTCAGAGTAAACTTCACTAAATACATTAGAGTTATATTCAAATGATTCCGTTTTATTGACAATTTTACGCAATAAAACTGAAATAAATTTCTTTATCGTTTGTTCATCGTACTTCTTTATTAGCGATTCGTCTTGTTTGAGGTATTTTATCAGATTGTGGTATTCAGTATTGGTTGTAACGTATGGCTCGATATCATTCGGACGCGGTCTTTGTTTTGCAATCTCTAAACCGCCTTTAGAAGCGAGAATCGCCAAACTTGATTTTATATATTTTTCGCACTTGTCAGATAGATTCGGACCCGGCTCAATCGCAACCATAATATCACCTGCTGTTAAATATTTCTCATCAACTTTAACCTTTCTCATAACGAACAATCCTTGCCGCTGCACCTTTGTTGACTTACCCTATACTTGATACCTATTTCTCAACTATTCAGCCATCCGCAAATACATCATGCATCATCAGCGCTGCAAAAGCATCAGCACGTCATCCGCGCCATACCGCAGCTTGATCGTGCGGCTTCTGCCGTGCATGCCAGCGGTCGGGAAATCGGTGTCAATCAGTCGCAGGGACACGAGTTTGTTTAACATCGTGTGAAATTTTGTGTATCCAAGCCCCACCGTTTCGTGAAATTCAGCATACACATCGCCGGCTGTTAATACGTCTTTTTTCGCAAGAATCGCAAGAATCGCACGCTCTCCCTCGCTAAGCGACGATATCATTCGTGAAAGGTGTAGCATTCGTGATCTCTTGTACGCTGAGCGCACGTCTTCTACTGAAATAGTCATGCTCGCTCTTTGCTCGGCGCCAAGACCTGATCGCTTGAGAAGATCGATCCCCACTCTGATATCGCCAGCGTCTGACGTGTAATCGGCGATAGCGTCGAGCACGCCATCTGAAATCACCCCGTCGTAGAATCCAAGCCTTGCACGATCGCGCAGGATGCTCTTCAGCTCATCCCATGCGTATACAGGGAACGGGATCTCTTCTGGCAGGAAGATCGAGCCAACCTTCGGATCGAAGATATAAGTCATGCGATCGTCGCTCAGAATCGCGATCACGCTGATCTTTGTTCCGGGATGAGTTTCATGAGCGCGCAATAGCGAATAAAGTACATTATCCACCTCTTTTTCATGAAATAAATAATTTATATCATCGAGTGCTACGATCAAAATCTTTTCATTCTGGATAAGGTATTTTGCAACCTCATCAAGTATTTTCCTGAACGAAACACCGGATGTGGGCGGCGCATGACCAATTAGCTTGTGGAAGATGCTTGAAAATATCGTATATCTGGTCTGGTTTGCCTGACAGTTGACATGCACAGTGACCACGCCCGGCGCATGTTCACCCAATTCCTCAAACGCTTTTCTCACCGCTGTGGTCTTTCCGGTACCGGGTGGACCCACGCACATCAGATCGAGCGGGCGCATCCCCTGCATCGCGGGGCGCACCCCGAACATGAGCGATCTGATTTGCGAATCCCGGTGTGCAAAATGCTCAGGAATGTGATCGAATTCAAAGATTTCGCCCCGCCTGAACAGCGTTTGATCCCACATCAGCGTTTTCCCGGACATGATCATGTTATTTCGGGTGAGATATTAATAATGGTTTGCTGTGTGCTGTGTGATATGTTAAATAACATCATAGATACCATAGACCATGATGACTGGGATAACAGATCGGGATCGCGCCCTGCTCGAGGCGGGAATCAAGCTTGGCGCCATGTACCACCAGTTTACTGGCTCTCCTGTCAATCCGGATACTGCAGGGAGCCTTGCACAGGCAATCGAGGACAGTATATCATTGCAACCGTATGTGCGGGAGATTTCAGTGTCTATCGATCGTGAAATGGTTAAAAAACGGTTGAACGATTTCGGATACTGCGAACTGGACGGCAGAATGCTTACGGTGACTGCGATCATTGAATTTGGCACTGCGGTTGTATATACGGGCATGAAATACGATGAGGATGCGGATTATCCGATGATGTTTGTGCAGCGAATCGAGGTGAGATGATTGACATGCACGGGATGTGCGCTTCTGTGCGAGGATATTGATGTGCATGATGGCGAGGTGCGACATGCGTGCCGGATCGGGGCTGCGCACATCCTGAACCGGCAGCAGATCGATCCGATGGTGAATCATGAGGTTGTGAGTATCGATGATGCAATCAGGCGCGCTGCCGCCCTGCTTGCGGACGCAGAACGACCGATGTTTCTCGGATTTGGTAATTCCGTCACAGAAACGCAAGCAGCGGGCGTTCGGCTGGCAGAGAAGATCGGTGCCGGCATCGATACATGCTCAACCCACACCGGTCTCATCGACGACATCGTTCACAGCTGGGTCAGGACATGCACGCTGCCAGAGGTGCGGGACTATGCAGACGTGATCCTGTTCTGGGGCGCAGATCCGATGAACACGCACCCGCGGCTGCTGTCAGGATATGCGTACTATCCACGCGGCAAGAACCGGCAGCACGGCTGGGAGGAGGACCGCACCGCAATCGCGATCGATGTCCGCAGATCACACACCGCAAGCATCTGCAAAGGCGTGTATGAGATTGTTCCGGGTCGCAACATTGAATTTATGGATGCGCTTATGCTTGCGCTCCGAAACAAAGTTCCAAAGACGGTATACGACAGCAAGCAGATCCTGAAACTTGCAAGCACGCTTAAGAAGGCTGAGTTCGGCGTCATCTTTGCAGGACCCGGACTGGTAGAATCGGTGCCACGCGGTGCGATCATCCGGCTGATGGATAAACTGAATGAGTTTTCGGATTTCCGGATTCTTCCGCTGTATTCCCCGTACAATCTGCGGTCGATTGCTGCTGTAAAGCCCGCTGCCACTGTTACCACCACTACTACGGATACTGCTACAGATACTACCGCTGCGCGCGAGCATCAAGGCGACTGCACACCGACCTCAAAACCCACTCTTGCCAGTCTGCGCGAGGCTGACTGCCTGCTCTGCGTCGGCTTTGACCTTGTAAGCTCACTGCCACAAGCGCATGATATCGACGCCAGCATAATCGTGATCGATCCAAACAAGACCCTGACGGCAGTTTGCGCCGATGTTGTGATTCCCTGTGCGGCAGGCGGTGTTGACCTCGCGGGCACTGCGGTGCGGATGGACGGCGTAGAGATAGATCTCCCGTGCATCATGGAAACGGGGCAGGCTGGCGCCGGTATATGGGCGGGTACACCGGCGCGGATGTCTGATGCAAGCATCATGAAACGACTGCTTGAGGCGGTGTGATATGTCAGGGATCAAGATCGATCAGTTTCTTGCCGCGCCTGAATGCAAAATTATGATCGTCGGATATCAGGATATCTTCCAAACCGAGGCAGCACTGAAACACGGGAAGTTCAGCGAGGAGTATCGGGACTTGTCCGCAGTTATCCTGCTCGATCCGGCTGATTTGAAGAAAATTGATGCCGGCGACGGCGATCCTGTGAAGATAAGCAGCGAATACGGCACCGTTGTCGTTGCGGCGAAGAAATCGGATGGGGGCACGAAGCATGACACCAGAGCAAATGAAGGGCATCAAGGGCATCCCGGAGTTGGATACATGCCTGCAAGCGTGTGGTTGAATATTCTTGGAAGCAAACCTGCGTCTGCGAAGGTGAGCAGGTCGCAGCAGAAGATATCTACGGTTGGCGAGTTAATCCCGGGTTTTAGGGTTTAAAAGTTAAAAGTTAGGTATATGTTTAGCTGAGGTGAAAAAAACCACGAGATTCCACGAGATTGACACAAGAAGATGGTAATACATATAAGATATTGGTGATATGTTTACATTTTGTATCCTGCCTCTTCATACTTTCTCGTGGAAATCTGTGTAATCTGAAATCTGTGTAATCTTATGGTTAGCTAAACACGTACAAAGTTGGCGGCAGCAAGCAGGCAAGTGTACCAGGCAAAGAATATCAGAAATATCAGAGAACGCAAATTTGAGACAATGATAGAGATCAAAGACTTATCCAGAGACTGGAAGGATTTCTCGCTCCGCATTGATTTGCACGTCAAAAAAGGAGAGTATTTTGTAATTTTGGGACCGACAGCCTCCGGAAAGACGCTGCTGCTCGAATTGGTTGCAGGTTTTTATTACCCGGATGGTGGCAGCATCGTGATCGATGAGATAGGCGTCACCAACCTTCCGCCAGAAAAGAGGGATGTCGGATTTGTGTATCAGGATTACTCGCTCTTCCCACATTTAAACGTGGAAGAAAACATAGAATTCAGCTTGAAACTCAAAAAAATCCCCATTGATGAGCGGAGGCAGAAAGTGGAAGAGATCATGGAACTTCTTGGCATATCGCATCTGGCACATCGTTATTCGATCACGCTCTCTGGCGGAGAGCAGCAGCGGGTCGCGCTTGCGCGGGCGGTTGTGGCAAAGCCGCGAACGCTCCTCCTCGACGAGCCGCTCAGTGCGCTCGACAACCGGACGCAGAACATGCTCCGGGACGAACTCAAGCGGATCCACCACGAGGCAGGGCTGACCACGATCCATGTCACCCACGACCAGACCGAGGCGATGATGCTTGCGGATCGCATCGGCGTGATGATGGGCGGCATAATCGTGCAGATAGGAACGCCGGAGGAGGTCTTCAGCAAGCCGGTTTCGGATGAGGTCGCAAGCTTTGTAGGTGTTGAGAACATCCTTGATGGCAGGGTCGTGTCAAACACAAACGATCTTGCGACCATCGATGCCGGCGGCGGATGCATGATCGATGCGGTGTCGGGTTACACCGAAGGTGACATGGTCCGCATCTGCCTCCGCCCGGAGGATGTCACGATCGCACCGGACAACGATCCGGACCGGAAGAGCAGCGCACGGAACTGCTTTGCCGGCAAAGTCACCCGGATCACGCCGTTTGGCGCGATGGTTCGCCTCAAAATCGATTGCGGTTTTCCGCTCATGGTCCTGATAACGAAACGATCGGCAAACGAGCTTGGACTCGGTGTTGGTTCGGGGATAGTGGCATCGTTTAAGGCAACCGCAGTCCACCTGATAAAAGCGTGAGAGAAAGGCGCGGAAAGGGGAATGGGCAGCCACCCGACCACAAAAGATATAAATAGTAAATGTCAAACCAACGTATGTAATCCAAATATGATGGGATAATGAGGGTGATGAAGCCTCTTTCACACGGTTGGCTACAACCACCTTCACCGATCGGCGACGGATATCACGGTGCCACAAGTGAAGGCGTGTGACGGTGGCGAGATGGCTGTGCAAGTCATAATCACCAGACAACCGCGAAAGCGGTTCAACAACACGAAACAATACAACACAACAATACGGAGGTAAATAGACATGAATAAGAACATAATGTTGCCGCTTGTCGCGCTCATGATACTGGCTATGGTCGGTGCTGCGAGTGCGGCTGATGCGGTGATAGATAAGCTCGAGATTCGCGGCGATGTTGAAGAGCTTGCTGAAGGAGCAACAAGCCCACTATATACGTGGGATGCTACCAACTTTGCTGCTTTCTGGTATGATCTGGACGAGGATCTGAGGACTGAGAGCCTCTGGATCGACGCTGGTTCACTATCTCATACTCATCGAACCATCGAGGAGCATAATCTGACCTACAGCACACATCCGGAGCCTCAGGCATACGAACTTTATGAGAATGGCGGCATGCAACTGGAAAGCGGAGTTGATAATCGGACTCACTACTACGTCGAAGGCTGGCTGGCAGAGAGGTATGTAGCGCTCAACGGCAATGCAGACGAACTCTGCAAACTCCTGGTCGAGTTTGAGGATGACGACAAGAAGACGCTATCCACAGGCGAGGCTTGGGATCTTGGCGGTGGATTCGCACTTACTGCACAACAGATCGACCTTGAAGGAGAGAAGTGCTGGCTGACACTGGAGAAGGATGGCAAGGAACTGGATAGCGAAGTCATTTCAACCGGTGCGGCGACTGGTGGCGAGAAGAATGAGTCAGTATACACATGCACTCAGGATATTGGCGGCGAGGATGACGTTCCGATGTTCTCATGCCATATAGATGCGGTGTTCAGAGGAACCGACACCAATATCGTGCAACTCCAATATGTGTTCCTGATGGACAATGATGTTCTTGAGATCGACAGTGGCGATGAATTTGGCATAATGGAAGCGACTGCAAGTACCAACTTCATCAATCTCTCAAACAAGGAGGATACCGTTGATCTGAGTACCGACAACACGGAACACATCATGGGCAACATATACTTCAAGACTGCAGACAACGGTGGCCCGGGTGAGGATGATCTTCTCAGGTTCTATCCGTACGTCGAGTACACCATCGGCGGTGTCGCAGCAGCAGAGCCTGAGGAGACCGCAACCGAAGAGGCAACCGAGGTTGCAACCGGAGTTGAAGGCGAAGTTGAAGGCGAAGTTGAAGGCGAAGTTGAAGGCGAAGTTGTGGCGACCGCAACGGCAACAGCCGAAGTAGCCGAGACAGCAGAGCCAGAGGCTGAAGAGACTGCAACCCCGAAGAAGACTCCAGGTTTTGAGGCAGTCTTTGCAATCTCCGGACTGCTTGCAATCGCATATCTCGTGCTGAGACAGCGAGACTGAGTATACATGAGCAAAGGGAGAGATTCTCCCTTTCGTTCTTTCTTTTTTGAAATTATGAACTACATCAAGGTAGTTTCTAAACTCGGAAAGAGAATAAGAATCACAAAAAATTATTGGGATTTTATAATCACAAAACACGAGTCTGTAAAATACATGGAAAAGGAAGTTGCAGAAACATTGATAAATCCTGAGATTGTCAGGTTGAGTAAGGAGGATCCCAATGTATATCTGTACTATTCAAAATATAGAAAGTATTATCTGTGTGTTGTCTGCAAACATTTTGATGATGGCGGATTCATAATCACAGTTTATTTAGCAGATAAAATTAAAGAGGGTGAATTGATATATGAAACCAATAAAAATAATATATGACGAAACTGGGAATACGCTTTATGTGCGATTCAGTGATAAAAAAGAGGCATATTGCACAGAAATCGATGGTGGGAGGGACATCACCATCTCCAAAGCAGAAGATGGAAGTGCAATTGGATTTGAAATTCTTAATTATCTCCCAAAAGATACTAAAATAGGACTGAATCGTATTCCAGTAGAATCTAAAATAATACATGCATTATCCTGAACGTGACAATAATTAAGACTTTACACAATGTTGGTCAGGGTCACATCAACTCTGACAACGATCCAAACCAAAGAGGCACCCGAGGCTGCAACCGAGAAGAAGACTATAGGCTTTGAGGCAGTCTTTGCAATCTCCGGACTGCTTGCAATCGCATATCTCGTGCTGAGACAGCGAGACTGAGCATAACATATAAGCGAAGGGAGAGATTCTCCCTTCCGTTCTTTCTTTTTTCGTCTGAATCTTTTTATGATCGGATAGTAACGTTCTGATGGGTCTGTAAAATTCTGCTACCCTGACTGCTTTATCCCGCATGCGTACACCATTCTCAATATTGGCACTACCAAATTCACCTGCAGCAAGTATCTTCCCGGATGCGTCGTCCGGATACGATAGTTGCCTGTGTAACGCCCGTGTTCGTGCCAATCGACATGTACTAAACTCAAACTATGCTTTCGTTCATATTTAATCAGCCTCCGCCCTTCCTCGCAACGCGGTCAAAGAACCACCCCTCAGTATCCCTCGGACCCGGATGCGCCTCAGGATGGTACTGCACCGAAAGAACATCGAGATCCGGATGCTCGAATCCCTCGATTGTACCGTCGTTCGTGTTGATCTGCGTGATCTCAATTCCGGTTCCCTCAATCGAGGCATTATCAACAGCAAAACCGTGATTCTGTGATGAGATGTAGACCTTCCCGCTCTGCATGTCCTTGACAGGCTGGTTTGCTCCCCTATGCCCGAACTTGAGTTTGTAGGTCGCGCACCCGAGTGCGAGCGCTATCACCTGATGCCCAAGACAGATGCCTGCAACCGGCAGCGTGCCGGCAAGCTCTGACACGACCTCGATTGCGCTTTTAGCCTGCTCGGGGTCGCCGGGTCCGTTTGAGAGAAATAGGATGTCAGGACAAGTGGACATGACTTCTGTTGCGGTTGCGGTGGCTGGAAACACCGAAATATCGAGATTCCGGCGCTCGAGACTCCGGAGGATGTTTTGTTTGATCCCGAGATCGATGAGTGCCACTCTCTTTCCACGTCCCTCGATGTGGTACGGTCTCTTGCACGTTACCTGCGATATCAGATCGATCTCGGAGATATCGGGCTGCTCGCGTGCGAGTTCCACAGCATATCCCCCATCGATATCGCTACCACCGATGATCAGCGCAGCACGGAGCGTTCCGTGCTCCCTCGTCTTGATCGTGAGACGCCGGGTATCGATTCCTGCAATTCCGGGCTTGCCCTCGCGCTCCAGGAACTCGTGGATGCTCTCCTTGTGTTGATGATGTGACGGGTGGTCGCACGCCTCCCGCACGACAAGCCCCTCTGCCTGCATCCCGGATGATTGGAAC